>JAEWKB010000279.1 GCA_023386255.1 Bacteroidota bacterium | reverse complement strand
TTTGATTAAGCAGGTCATACACTTTAACCTTAAACAACAGTTTGTCGTTTAAAAAGTTGTAGCCAAGACTGGTGTTCCATAAAAAGAAATCTTTCCTAAAACCATCAGCGATATTCGAATTGTAGGTGTAGGAAAAATCATTGCCAAAAACTACGTGCTTAGGCCAGTAAGTAGTGGCTTGCAAAGCAAACCTATGCACCACATTTGATGCCTCGTCTATTATATAGTTGCTGTAGTTTTGCTCCCTGTAGGTAAAATTATAAGTTGGGTTTAGTGTAACCAGTTCTCCATACTCATAAGTGAAATTAACGCGGGGAGTAATGCTGTAATCGAATGATTCGTACATTTCTCCGTTCGTAAACCCTTTATTACCTGCAATACCCGTACTGATGCCTAAGCCATATCTGTAAGTATTTGCCTCCTTTTTTACTGATTTATTCCAGTTGCCCCCAAGCCAGGCATCATAAGTGCCCGATACATTGGTGTAAGTGGTGGTGTAGCGTGCACTCTCGTCTATAAAAGTATTGCTTATAATCTGGCTGTCATAAATACTGGCCCCGCCATAAACGCTCCATCCTGAGCGCGTAGCATAGTCATAATCATGAAGGCTTGCATAAAAGTTATGGTACTTGTTTGGGTCCAGGTCAGGATTACCACGTGTTATGTATAGCGGATTGCTTATATCTTCCACAGGAAGTACTTGTGATGCCTGCGGGAAATTAATATTGTAGCTGTAGCTTGTCCACATTCCCATTGATTTTGTAAATCTTTTTGAAAGGTAGGCTTCAGCATAGGGCAGTAAATAATCTTTTTCAACTTTATAGTCATTCCCCAGATAGGTAGAAAAGTTATCAAAGTTGGTAATTCGTGTACCCATTTCAACCCCATATTGCAAGCCCTTTTTCTGGATATTTAGCCCTACCTGAGGTATTACCGTATTGGTTGTTGATGTAAGATAGTTGGTAAGCAGTGGGTTGAGGGTCGTATAACCGCCTGTCACGGCATCAAAATCATATCCTACCCTGTCCTCCAGCGACAGGTCTTTGCGGTACTCTACTTTAAGTTTTAGCCTGGTAGAGTCCATAATTGGTTCAAAGTATTCTAAGGCCAGCTGGTACTGGTCATTCAGCTGGCGGTTGTACCGTACCTGGTCCCGTATGTCGGCAGTAGTTTCTGTAATGCCGTCATTGTTGTCATCCTTGTAAAAATAAGTTTCAGAACGGTTCAGGTAGGTGTTATCATCTTTCCTGTTATCATTATTGAATGATACTCCCAGTGCCCTTTGCTTCTTTTTAAATGCTTTATAAAAGTACAGGTTACTGTTAAAACCTTTGTTGTCACTTTCGCTAAAGGTGTAACTGTTGCTTTCGTTCAGTAAAACCTCGTTCTCATCTACAGAGAAACGGCTGCCAGTGTTTTTGTTTTTAGAGTTTCCGGTGGTAAATTTTGGTACAAACGATATGGTTGCAGTAGAGTCAATTTTAAATTCGAAATCACCATTAAAGCTATGTGCGTACCTGTCGGTATCGGTTTTTGATGTTGATTCGGTTGTAAAGCTGTTGTTTATGAACGTGCCGGGATTATCTGTATCTTCTTCATCAGGGAGCAGGTTTATCTGCCTGGTCCTGTTGTCGTTCTCGGTGTGAGCGTTGTTAAAGAAATAACTAACAGTACCCTCAACTCCTTTTGTCCACTCATCGGTATAATTAAGGCCTACCATGTTTGATAATGTAATACCGCTGCCGTCAGAGCCAAATTGCATGCCGTTGATGTTAAATGAGCCATTATCGGATACTGAAACCGACCTGCTGCGGCCGCCACTCATGTTATCAAATATCTCATTCATGGAAAAACCTGTAGAATTGATGTTGTTGGACGATGCCAGTATGCTAAATTTCTGCTTGTCTTTAAAATAGTTTAGCAAGCCGCTGCTTTCATACCTGCCGCTTGATCCATAGCCACCCATAATTTTTCCGAACATGCCTTTGTTCTTGTCATCCTGTATAGTAAGGTTAATGCTGGAGTTGTTGCCGCTGGCCGCTTCTCCCGATAGTTTTTCTTCTTTGCTTTTGGTATCGGTTACGTGTACTTTGTCAATAATTTCGGCAGGGAGGTTTTGCAGCGCAATTTTGCCATCCTTGTCAAAAAACGGCTTGCCGTTCACCAGTACTTCATTAACTTCTTTTCCGTTCACGGTAATTTTTCCGTTTTCATCAATTTCAACTCCCGGTAGCTGCTTTAGGAGGGTTTCTACATTAGCATCGGGCCGTACCTTAAAAGACGAAGCATTAAACTCAAGCGTGTCAGACTTTATCCTGATGGGCGGAATATCGGCTTTAATGACTACTTCATTAAGCTCGGTAGGAAGGTCGGCCATTTTAACGGTACCAAAATCCCGGTCTTCATTTATTGATTCCAGCCGTTCCGTATGGTCGGCCATCCCAATGAATGATACTTTTAAAAAAACCGGCTGCGTAACTTTGCGGGTTCGCAGTTCCCACTGCCCGTTTTTAGCTGTAATTGTATAATCTACAACAGATGAGTCTTTTGCTGAGGTAAGGTAAACTGTGGCTGATTCCAGGGGTTGGTTCTGGTCATCAGTAATTTTACCTTTTAATGTAATTGTCTGGCTGAAACTAAGAGTTGAAAATGCTAAAAATAATAGCAGGGTAAGAATTTTATGCATGTAGGTTATTGGTTAGGGTAAGGTTATTCCTTATAAACTGCTAATTAACCATTTTAGTATAAGAATTGCAACCGTAATAAACTACTTTTTATTGATTTCCCTTAACTGTTGTATGTCTAAAAGATCTTTTGGCCGGCCTGCTTTGATTTTGCTTGTAATAAGATCTTCGAGCGAAAGCACGTTCCAACGCAGGAACTCTACATCCTGAACAATGGCCGTTTCACTGTCTTTCAAAGCTTCTTCGAATGATTTATTTATCGAAAAATTAGTGATAAGTTCCAGGTCAAGACCGAAAGGTGAAAATTTAACCGAAATGTTTTGCTCTCTCTTTTTTACTTTGTCAGGAAAGTCATTAATGCCATATCCCATTTCCTGAAAGACGCTTACAAGCCTGCTAAAATTTTCAGGGGTAGGATCTATCCAGAAATCAACATCAGCCGAATGCCGCTGGTAGCCATGAAAATTAACAGCTCCGCCACCCACCATCAGCATTTTTACATCGTGTTTTGCTGCGAGCCTGATAAAGCTTTTTATACTTTCATCCCAAGCCTGCATTATTTCATAATTTTAATTACAAAATTATCCTTCTTCTGTCTTGGGTGTTTTGAAGGAAAAATTGACATACCTGCCGAAAACCTGAGAAAAGCTAACACACGTTCGGCGCCGGATAACTTTAAAAAGTTTTCCCGCTGCTTATGATTACTTTCCTCTTTAGTTTGAAATATAATTTCCATTAAGCAGAAGTTTACTTCAAATTTAAACAAAAACTACTTCTGCCTGAAATAAATATCTATAGGAACTCCTGAGAAGTTGTAAATCTCACGCATTTTATTTTCAAGATAACGTTTGTATGGGTCTTTTACGTACTGTGGCAGGTTACAGAAGAAAACAAACTGCGGGGTAGGTGTAGGCAGCTGCATGCAGAATTTAATCTTTACATATTTGCCTTTAAGCGCCGGCGGCGGATTGTGTTCTATGATAGGCAACATCGTTTCGTTTAGTTTAGATGTAGCTATACGCTGCTTCCTGTTCTCAAATACTTCAACAGCGGTTTCAAGCGCTTTAAGCTAACGCTGCTTGGTAATTGCCGAGACAAAAAGGATGGGCACATCGGTAAAAGGCGCTATCTCCTCACGTATTTTCCTTTCATAATCACGGGTGCTCATGGTGTCTTTTTCAACCAGGTCCCACTTATTCACCAATATCACAACGCCTTTACGGTTCTTTTCCGCCAGCCAAAAAATGCTTTGGTCCTGGCCTTCAAAACCACGCGTAGCATCAATTACCAGGATACATATATCACTATGTTCAATAGCACGCACTGATCGCATTACCGAGTAAAACTCCAAATCTTCTTTAACCTTTGCTTTGCGGCGTATACCGGCTGTATCTACAAGGTTAAACTTAAAGCCGAAGCGGTTATACGTTGTATCAATGGCATCGCGGGTAGTACCGGCAATATCGGTAACTACAAACCGGTCTTCGCCAATAAGTGCGTTTATAAAAGATGACTTGCCTGCATTAGGCCTTCCCACTACAGCAAAGCGAGGTAATGCCTCCTCATTTTCCTCAGGTTCTTTAGCTTCAGGCAGCAGCTCTACAAGTGCATCAAGCAATTCACCTGTACCCGAGCCACTCATACCTGCTATAGTGTAATAGTCGCCAAGGCCAAGGTTATAAAATTCTACAGCATCTTTTTCGCGCATGGCATTATCAACCTTATTTACCGCAAGCAGTACAGGTTTTGTAACCTTGCGCAATAGTTTAGCCACCTCATCATCCATAGGCGTAATGCCTTCCTCAACATCTACCACAAATATTATTACATCGGCTTCATCAATAGCCAGTTCTACCTGTCGGCGTATTTCAGCCTCAAAAATATCGTCAGACCCCTTAATGTAACCACCGGTATCAATAACCGAAAATTCTTTGCCATTCCATTCGCTCTTGCCGTAATTCCTGTCGCGCGTAACGCCGCTTACAGAGTCAACAATTGCTTCCCTGCGCTGT
>JAEWKB010000259.1 GCA_023386255.1 Bacteroidota bacterium | reverse complement strand
TCGCAGTATGTGTGTGTGCAGGTATGTTTGCAACCGATAATACACCCTGGCCAAGAGCAGTGGTAGTGGCCGAACCAACCACTGCACCTTGTGGCATGGCATTACTAATTCCGCCCGGTACCCTGTTTTGCAAGTTTGGCAAAGCAAAGGTAGTTATGCCATCGCCGCCGTAAGTTGTACCTAATAGTGAGAATAAAGCTGAATATTGTGAAATTGGCAATAGCTGCCCATTACAATCAAACCAGCCTACCGGTGCAAAATTTCCCGCAAATAACTTGATAATTCCCATGTACTCATCCATAATAAATAATTTATTGGTTAATAAAGATATTAAAATTTTTAACAAATTGTTAAGAACAAAATTAAATACTTATAGCGAGCCAGAAATAGGTATAAATACCTGTTTTTTACCTGTACTGAAAAAAAGTTGTGTTATAAAACTTTCTCATGTGCACATTATCCGTTATAATTCTTGTTAATGATTTTATAAAATTATATATTGTACCACGCAATTATCCTTTGATTAATTGGCGTATTTTTATTTGTAAAACCATACCTCGAAACCAATTAAATTACTTTATATGTCAGAAAAAGTTAACACAATCAGTTTAGAAACAGCCCAGAAGTGGGCAAAAAAATGGAGGAAGGAAGAAGACCACTACAATGAGCATCATGAAGTTCATGCTTTTCTTATTCCTCTTGAAGACCTTACACAGCTTATAGACCAGGGTGTAGATGCCGTACGCGCTTATATAGGGGTAGATGAAAATGATGATGAAAAACTAATGCTGGTAGGTACAAAATACGACCAGGATACAGATACCTATTATGATATGCTGCCATCAGGCTCTTCAAGCCAGGGAGAAATTTATGATTTTACACGTCCTTGCCCGCCTTGCTGCGATAAGACAAGTTCACTAAATAATTTACCATAATAATAAAAGTTCCGTTTAATGGATATTATACAGGTATTATCTTTCTGTGGATTAGGTATATTACTTGTTAATACTATTTTGTATTCATTAGGCCTTGCCGGTAGCAGCAAGGCCTATAAATCTTTCTTTTATTATCTTTTATTTCTGTTTATTGTGCAGGCGGCAGTAGAAATACATGCTATGCAAAGCCTCAATAATCATTACTTGTCAACATATTATCTGTTATTCAATTTCCTTCTGCTTAGCTTCTTTTTTTATTACCTGTTTCGCCATATTAAAAAAAGCGTGGCTAGGCTTATAAAATACGCAACGCCTGCTATAATTACAGGCCTGGCAATACAGTATGCTTTTAAACCTCACCTCTATTTCGAGTTCAATTCCATCGGCTTCCTTATCACTTCGGCATTTATTATTGTATACTCTGTATTGTACCTGTTCGAATTGATCTCAAATAAAATTCCTTATACCTATGTTATTGCCGGCATGCTTATATATTATATCAGCAGTTCGCTTATCTTTGCCAGTGCAACTTCTATAGTTTCTTTTGATAATGAAGTTAACATGGTGATATGGAAAATCAATGCAGTCCTTTTCATCATCTACCAATTATTAATTCTGCGTGAATGGATACAAACCTTTTACAGGAAAACACAGGCCCGGGGGCAATAATTTTAATTGGTATATTTCTCATGTTCTTTATGAGCATGATACTACTTTCCTTCTTTTACTTCTCAAGGAAAAAAATTGTAGAGAAAGAACTTGAAAAGAAAAACCTTGAACTGCAGTACCAGCAGGAATTGCTGCATGCCACCATGGAAGTGCAGGAGGAAGAGCGAAAGCGCATAGCACAAGACCTGCATGACGAAATTAGCTCTAAGCTTAACATTGTGTCGCTAAACACGCACCTGCTTTCCAACCCCGACATACCCGCGGCAGAAAAGGATGGAATTAAAAACACTATTACAGACCAGGTAGGAAAGGCCCTTGAAAGTTCCCGCCGCATTGCGCACGACCTGCTGCCGCCCGTGCTGGACAAGTTTGGGCTTGATGCAGGGCTGAAAGAGCTTTGCCTGGAATGCAGTAATAAACTTGTTACTGTTGATTATGCCAACAGCGTTGCTTTTGATGATACTGAAAAGAAAAGGCACCTGCATGTATTTAGGATAGTGCAGGAGCTTATCAATAACTCAATACGCCATGGCAGGGCAAGTACCATATCGGTATCTTTTAAAAAAGCAGGAGATAAGATAGAATGTACCTATACCGATAACGGAAAAGGCTTTGACACAGCCGACCTGAAAAATATGCGCGGCCTGGGCATGAAAAATATCGACAGCCGCATTATTTTCCTCGGCGGAAGTATTATCTTTAATTCAGAAAATGGTAAGGGTGTTACAGTAGTTTTTACTTTCAATGAACACGCATAAAATCAATATAGCCCTGGCAGATGATGAACCGTTGTTCCGCAAAGGGATTGCAATGCTTTTGCAAAGCAGGAATGACATTTCTATTGTATTTGAAGCATCAAACGGAGAGGAGATGGTTACTATGCTCCGCCAAAGCCCACAGTTGCCGGACATTATTATTATAGATCTTAAAATGCCGGTGCTTAACGGGGTAGAGGCTACCAGGATAATCCATGCAGAGTTTCCAACGGTAAAAATCATTGCCCTTACAAGCTACCATACCAAATCGTTTATTGCCAACATGATTGATGTAGGTGCGGCGGCTTACCTGGTAAAAAATGCAACTCCCGAACAACTGTTCACAACTGTTAATGAAGTTTACCAGACCGGTTTTTACTATACCGAAGATGTTTTAAAGGTTATTGATGAATGCCTTGTAAGCCCTCAAAAAAGGGGAAAGAGCAAATTCAACCAGGATCATATTTCGAAAAGAGAGATTGAAATACTCAGGCTGATATGCCAGCAGTACAGTGCCGCGGAAATTGCCGATAAGCTTTATCTTAGCATACGGACAGTGGAGGGACACAAAAATAATCTGCTCCGCAAAACCGAATGTAAAAACATGATAGGCCTTATAGTGTATGCCCTGCTTAACGACCATGTTTCGCTTGATGCCCTACTGGAGCATAACTAACTTATTCTAAAAAAATTTCTCGCTTTTTGAAAAACAGGTATTTATACCTATTTTTCAAAAGTCTCTATTGTTTACCTTCGCAATGTAAAAGTTATGTTAAAACAATGTTTAAACTGCTTTTTCACTATGGACCATACCATGTAAAGGGGCGGAATCTGAAAAGCCATAC
The DNA here is from genome assembly GCA_023386255.1 of Bacteroidota bacterium. Lineage (GTDB taxonomy): Bacteria > Bacteroidota > Bacteroidia > Flavobacteriales > Flavobacteriaceae > Flavobacterium. The sequence continues at coordinate 2,833 of JAEWKB010000259.1, read as the reverse complement.
GAGTAAGAATAAAACCACACCTTAAAATTTTTTATTATGAGTACAACAGCAGTAGAAACCAGTAAACTTATCGGAGCGTATCTTGTAAACGGTACAATGGGTAACGTTGGCATGCCGGGAGCACCAATCATGCATTTCTCTTTGGTAGTAGTGCCTTCCAGCAACAGCGTATCGGGAACGGTTGAAATTACACAGGCCATCGGCTCTTCAGGAAACATCCTGATCAAGAACGTAACAGGCTCAATAAGGGCTACAGGTTACGGAAAAGTTACTAAAGTAGTTTCTCTTGAAGGACAGTATGTTCAGTCTGTTCCGCCACCGGCCATAGGGTCTTACCTGGCTAATTTTTCTGCCCACATGGCTATAGATGATGAGTGGAACGGCAGGGGAGGATTCAGCTACGCCAATCATGACGTTGAAGACGTTGAAGTTAAGAAAAGTCAAAAATAAGGTTGCTTATCGTCCTGATAAGCATTAATTGGGGGGCCAATTAGCAAAAACTCCTCATTTATATGAGGAGTTTTTCATTTTCAGTAGCCGGTATGTAAATATCAAATTTTGCCCCTTTCATGGGTTCGCCACTGGCAGTTATATAGCCATTGTGGTTCTCCACTATCTTTTTTACAATGGCAAGGCCAATGCCGGTACCTTCGTAAGCATTTTTATCATGCAGTTTTTGGAACACTCCAAAAATCTTCTCTCCGTGTTCAGGCTCAAAGCCTATTCCGTTATCTTCAAACGATATGCAGGTATAGCTATAATCCGGCCTCAGGTTTTCAAGCCTTGTTTCTTCTCCCTTAACTGCATAGTTTTTAATTACTATTTGCGGTGGTTCTTCCGGGTTACAGAATTTTATTGAGTTTGTAATAAGATTTTGCAGCAACTGCGTAAACTGGAAAGGTATTACCTTAACTGTGCCGTGAAGCTCTGTTTTTATTACTACTTTTTTCTCCGTTATGCTCTCGCTAAGCAGCTCTTTAAGATCATTGATAATAGCATTAAGATCTACATCTTCATACTTCCTCTCTGTAATGTTGGTGCGCGAAAATGTAAGCAGGCTGGCTATAAGGTCGCGCATCCTGTTAGCCGAATATAATATCCTTTCAAACTTAGCCCTTACATTATCAGACAGCGTTTCATACTCAGTGGTAAGTATCATGTTTGTAAACGTCTGAATTTTGCGTAGCGGTTCCTGCAGGTCATGACTTGAAACATAGGCAAAAGCATCCAGTTCGGCATTTTTTATTTTTAATTCTTCAGCATATTTTTCAATGGCTGCATATTGTGCCTCAAGTTCCTTATTGGCTTCAAGCAGCGCCATATTAAGGCGTTTGGTTTCTTCTTCCTTAAGCTGCAGTTCATGGTTTTTGCGGTAAAGGTCGGCAAAGACCATAACTTTCGCCTTCAGTATCTCTGCTGATAATGGCTTTATCATATAATCAACTGCGCCTGCCTGGTAACCCTTAAAAATATAATCGGGCGTATCCATGTTTGCCGTCAGGAAAATAATGGGTACATGCTTAAGCTTTTCGCTTTGCCTTATCAGCTCTGCGGTTTCAAAGCCGTCCATAAGGGGCATCTGCACATCCATAAGGATAATGGCAAAATTCTGGTCCTTAAGTAATATCCGCAATGCGTCATTACCGGAATAGGCCTCTACAAAACTATAGCCCTGGCCCGAAAGGATAACCTGCAATGAAAGCAGGTTCTCCCTTTTGTCATCAACAATTAAAATTTTTACTTCGTTATTATTAACTGTATTTTCCATTCACTTTCAGGTCTTACTTTTTAAGCCATACACGCATTAATGATGAAAGCTGGTCTACATTCACAGGTTTGGTAATATAGTCTGATGCGCCCGACTCTATACACTTTTGCCTGTCGCCTTTCATGGCTTTTGCCGTAACTGCAATAATGGTAAGGTCTTTATTTTTAGGCTCCCTGCGTATGTTCTTCATGGTTTCATATCCGTCCATTTCAGGCATCATGATGTCCATAAGCACAATATCAGCAAACTTCTCATTCAGGAACTCAATGGCTTCCTTACCGCTTTCGGCGCTTGTAACTTCAAGGCCAAAACGCTCAAGGGCAGTGGTTAGCGCAAACAGGTTTCTTACATCGTCATCTACAATCAGCACTTTTTTGCCAAGCAGTACATCTTCCTTCATGTAGTACGACTCAAGCCTTGTACGCATTTCTGCAGGCAGTTCTTTGTGTACCCTGTGCATAAATAGCGCGGTCTGGTCCACCAGCTGGTCAAGTGAGTTCACGCTCTTGGTAATTATCCTGTGTGCAAACCTGTTAAGCCTTACCTTTTGTTTTGGCTCTACATCGCCGGCAGAGTGTATAATTATAGCGGTTTCCTGGCCTGCAATGTTATTTTCCAATTCAGTAAGCAGGTCAAGCCCGTGTGCATCCGGCAGCATAAGGTCCAAAATAATGCAGTCGAAAGATTTTTCCCTTATAAAGGTTACACCTTCTTCGGCTGTCCTCGCTACCGAGATTACAATGTCTTCACCCTTAACGGTGTCAATTATCAGCTGCAGCTCCATTTCATTATCATCAATAATGAGCAGGTTCTTCGTCTTTTTACTGAAAGTATGTATATCGTTAAACAGACTTGTAAGCGCATCATTCTTCACCGGTTTCACGAGGAAATTCCGTGCGCCTCTCTTCAGTCCTTTGTTCCTTTCGTCTTCGCCTGATATTATGTACACAGGTATGTGTCTCAGGTTGAAGTCGGTCTTCAGCCTGTCCAGTATCTTCCAGCCACTGGTGTCAGGCATGTTTATATCCATGGTTATGGCATGTGGGTGGAAGTGGTTTATAAAGT
>JAEWKB010000183.1 GCA_023386255.1 Bacteroidota bacterium | reverse complement strand
GGGTATAGAACATAATGAGTGCCAGCCCTATCATGGTATATTGAAAAATATGGATGCTTATTTTACTTATAGATTGTATAAGGAAGAAGATAAGGAACGTTAGGCCTATTACAAGAAAGCCATATTTTGATGCCCGCTCATTCTGCTGGTATTCATCTACAGGTATTAGCATGTTTACATCAAAGCTATAATCACTCAAATCTGGTAAATTGCTAAAATGCTGTTGTGCAAACGACCGGTTAAGGTAGGATATCTTCCAGGATGAGGTAAAGCCATCTTTTGTTATATTCTTCGTCTCAGGAAGAAAATTACCCGTAAAGCTTGGCGAGTGCCAGTTAGATGTCATTGTGGCTTCGGTAACTTTACCTATAGGCACTACCCTTATTTTTTCGCTGCCGTTGTAGCCAATAGTAAGGGCAAATGATTTACTACCCGCCAAAGCATCCGAAATATTAAAAGGCCTTGTTTCGAGTGTTGCAACAGTATCGGCTTTATTGCTTTGTGCTACAGGTTCAAACGTATAGCTGTTGTTTCCCATCTTTATGTTCACACCGCCTTTAATCCCTCGTATGTTAGATGACCTTATTATAACTGTTGCTTTATCCCATTGTATATCCTGTGCAGGGATTTTAAGTGAGCTGAAATCCGGTGTGCTGTAACTGCCTTTAAAATCCATCTTGGTTTTAAATATTACCGACTCATAGTTGGCGCGGCTTTTCTCTTCGGTAGTTGCTTTAGCATTTGCCTTTAGTTCGTCCGGGAAAAAATAGGCATATTCTGTAAAAGGCTTTCGCTGTACAGTTACCTGGTTGGTTTTTGTGTCCACATAGCGTGATTCGTCATAAAGCGTATAAGGTACTTTGAGCACAGGGCCATAAAAATATACACTACCTCCCCATTTCTGGTTTATTTCATGTATTACTTCCTTTTGCCGTTCCGCACGCTCCCATATAAGGCTTTTTACAAATTGTAGCGGTATAAGCAGTATAAGGGTTAGCAACCCTACCATTATAATTTTGGCAGTGCTTGATTGTAAGAAACTCTGTCTTGGAGTTTCATAATTTGGCTGATTGTGATTTGTTTCCATAGTTTTAGTATATAAAATAGATTAATATGCAATAGAAAAGAGCGATAATGATGTTTAATAAGGGAATTAAAGCAACTATTACAACTTGCTTTTTATTTCTGAATGTTAATGAAAGAAGTAGGTAAGTTGTTATAGTTATTATGTTAAGCATTGTTACACTTGATATTAGAATATCCAGATTTATATTTAATGTATTTAGCACAAAGTATAAATCGTAAGGCGCTCCTATAATTAATAATCCTGCTACGAGTGTCTGTGTCAAAAATGTCAGCACTGTGATTATTACCGGCAACAACAAAAGCTTGCGTAAAGTGCCTTTAAATATCTCCATTGACTTACCGTATCATAAATGCATCTTTAACTTGGGAAAGCGGCAGGTGCAGCATCCTGAAATGGTCCAGGTCGTAGAAGCGGAGAGCAGCTTTTCCACTCCTGTATTTGCTATAGAAGTACCCCATATGATGCGGATAAAAAAAAGCCCCTGTAGCCATTATAAATATGGTTTTCAGGCTCAGGTCGCCATTGCCGAACAGGTAGTAGTACATGGCTATTTCTTCATTACTTGAAACCTCCTTCATTATAAGTAGCCTGTATATGTCTTCCTTTTCGGCAATAGGGTCAGCTTCATAGCTGTTGTTAAACAGGAAGCATCCCAGGTAAAAGCCCATGCTTTCTTTAGGATAGCTGATAAGCTCATCCATGCTAAGGACAGATTTTTGTTTTAAAAATTTGTTTCGTAATAGTTTCATATGTAAATATTTTACTTTGAATTTCAAAGTAGGTTCATAAATTTTTTTCGGGCGTGTGGTAGAGCTGAAAGAGAAGGAACATAAGCACCCCAAAGCCTAATATAATACCCGTGGCGGCGCGAAGTTCGAAAGGATCTGCAAGGGTTGTGCATATGTCCTGAACTATGGCAAAGGGGCGGTGTAGTATGTCCCAACTGTTATAGCGGAGGTAGCGGCCAATGTAGATGCCGAAGCCCGATAGAAGGCAAACCAGCAGCATTCCAAACCAGGCAGCGGTTATACTGAACTTCCTCTTAATTATGCTAAACATATCATTCATTGATGCAAGGCCGAACAACATCCCTGTGGCAGAAAAGGAAATAAGCAGCAAAACATCAAACCACACCGGTACCTGCAGTTCCTTTTTCAGGTGTATAAAATCAGTTATAATGTAGGGAGCATTAGGCAATAGTAACAACCAGGTGAGTACAAGCGGATAGAAGTACAGGTTTTTTGTAACCAGGCTTTTATTGCAAGCAATAAAAGAAGATAACCGAAGTGGCAGCCACGCCAGGAAAAGGTTCCAGATAAGGAAAAAGAAGAAAACAGACTGCGTAAGCTTTGCCCGTATCAGCAATAGTGAAATTGAAAATATTGCTAAAAGCAATAGCGGATGCTGCTTCATCAATGCTGTTGATGTAATGTTTGTTGTCGTCATAAAGTACTTTGTTTTTCAAAGTTTAAATTCAAAAAAAATTATTCTTTTTTAATTAGTTTTTCAAGGGCTTCAATATGATCTTTAAAAGCTTTACGCCCTGTAGGAGTTGCCATATAGCGAGTATTAGGCTTTTTGCCTATAAACTGTTTTTCAATCTTTATGTATTCTTCAGTTTCCAGTGCTTTGGCGTGGCTCGCCAGATTGCCGTCAGTTACACCAAGCAATTCTTTAAGTGTATTGAAATCGGCATAGTCATTCACTACAAGTATGCTCATAATACCCAATCGTATACGATGATCAAAAGCTTTATTAATATGTTGGAGTATGTTCTTCAAAACTATTTTCTGTCGTATTTAAAGTACATTACAGAGCCATATAATATATGGCAGATACCAAAACCCAGTGCCCAAAATTCTAATCCGTAACCCATAAAAGCAGTTGCGAACAGGCCTATAATAATGATTGTAATACCCAGATAGCGTACATCGCGTACTGTGTATTTACTGGCATTAAGGCATGCAAGCCCATAAAATATCAGGGTTATAGGCGCTATAAGACCGTAGTATTGGTTTTTTATAAGCAATAATGCAAATATACCACCGGTTGCTAAAGGAATAAGGAAATTAATTGCAAGTCTTTTTGATGTGGAGTTCCAGAGGGTTTCGCCATTGCTTTTTGCTTTTTTGGCTGACAGGACAAAGGCGGTGATGACAGAAAATAAAAGTACTCCTAAGGCTATGCCTGTAATGGCTTTAAATGAATAACTTTCAATAATTATATACTGGCCCGGCTCCCTGTCCAGTATCTCATTAGCGGCATAAGCACCGGTAAGAGCGTATATACCGGCCATTATACCTGCCATTCCGCTTAACGACAGGAACTGTGATGACCTGTCCATCATCTTTTTTATGTCCTGTATATCCTTTAAATAATTTTCCATGCTAAAGTACTTTGAATGGCAAAGTAAAGTATAATATTTTATTTATGCAAAAAAAAATCCCCTGAATTTATCAGGGGAATAATATTTTAAAACTGGTTTATTGTTTTTCGTATGGCCACAAGCTTTTCCATAAGCCCTTCAAAATAGTTCAGATGAAGCATGTTGGCACCATCGCTTTTTGCATTGGCAGGGTCAAAATGTGTTTCAATAAAAATACCGTCAACGCCCACTGCAATACCTGCTTTGGCTATCGTCTCAATCATATCGGGGCGGCCGCCGGTAACACCTGTGGTCTGGTTAGGCTGCTGCAGGGAGTGCGTAACATCAAGCACTGTAGAAGCATACTTTCTCATGGTAGGTATACCCCTAAAATCTACAATCATATCCTGGTAGCCAAACATTGTACCACGGTCGGTAACCATAACATTCTCATTATTACAATCCAGCACCTTTTGCACTGCGTGCTTCATGCTTTCGGGACTCATAAACTGCCCTTTTTTAAGGTTAACGGTTTTTCCGGTTTCTGCGGCAGCAACCACAAGGTCGGTCTGGCGCACCAGGAAGGCCGGTATCTGCAGTACATCTACATATTGTGCAGCCATGGCAGCATCCTGTTCTGTATGAATGTCAGTCACAGTAGGTACACCAAATTCTTTAGATACTTTTTCAAGTATGCGCAGTGCCTTTTCATCGCCTATGCCTGTAAAACTGTCTATTCGTGAACGGTTGGCTTTTTTAAAGGAGCCTTTAAACACGTAAGGTATCTGCAGCCTGTCGGTAACGGCTACAGTTTTTTCGGCTATGCGCAGCGCCATTTCTTCACCTTCAATGGCACAGGGCCCTGCAAGAAGAAAAAAGTTTCCGCTGTCTGTATGTTTTATCTGTGGGATATTTTTTAGGTTCATTGTGTTAATTTATGAGTGCAAAGATACAATAAAAAGCTATTGGACAGGGCGTATGGT
>JAEWKB010000262.1 GCA_023386255.1 Bacteroidota bacterium | reverse complement strand
GTGTACAGGATATAAGTTTATCTAATTATCTTGCCTATACTTTTATCTATCCATTGGTTTACCTGCCAAACCAACTTAAGTCGGTATATAACAAAGATATTTACAGTGAGCAACAGGCTGATTTTGTAAATAAGGTTAAAGAGATGAGACGGCGTATCGGGCAGGTAGTAAACTCCAAACCCGCACAAAATGAAGATTATGCCCAGCTGGATAAACTTAGCGTCGAAGGGCAATAACTTAAACTTTTTATAGATAAATATAAGCTTTGAAATATTGAAAAGTGTCATCGATAAAAATGACGCATAGGCCACACCTAATATCCCTAAGCTTGTAAATTCCAGAAAGTAGAAGTTTAAACCTGTGTTCAGGATAATCAGGAGCAGTACTGCTATAAGGTTAAAACGGTAATATTTAGAATATGTTATGATTTCGCCATTAAACCCTGTAGCCATATTTATCAGAACGCTAAAACCTAATATTTGAATTATGGGAATAGAACTCTGTAATTCATTATAAGCCGGCAGCAACCGGAAAAGATCATCAATACCTACAAATATACAGCTGTATAATACTGCCCCTATAAAAAAAAGTAATCTAGCTACTTCTTTATATTTCATATCCAGTTCCTTCATATTGTTATTTTGGAGATAGGACGATATTATAGGCGCATATAATGCAAACAACCCTATGGCTGGTATCTGTAATGTAGAAGCCAGGGTTACACCATTGCTAAAAATGCCATTAGCCTCCATTGATATATACTCCGGAATAATTATACCATCTATACGGAATGCGAGTAAAGAACCCAAACTTCCTGCAAAGGAATACAGGCTATACCGGAAATAATCTTTCTTGGAAATTGAACCAAAAAGTGATTTAAACCTGTAGTTAAGACCGGGCCTGAACCTCCTGAACAGATAAATGGCTGTAAGTCCGAATACCAGCACATAGCATAAAATGTATACTATTAGCGACTCATGTACTCCCAGCACCTGGTTAAGCAGTAACAGAAAAGCCACTGGCAAAACTACTTTGGGAATAAGGCGTTCGTATAATGTTGGTACAGCAATTTTCTGAAGATCCTGAGCCTGCTTTTTAAACAGTTCAATAAACGCAAGGGCTACCGCTATCGGAAATGCATAAATGAGAAAACCTTCATTATCATAATCTGCATAGTACCTGATTATTATTATACCTACTAATACGGCAGCGGCAATTGCGATAATTGAAACTATACTATAGTTGAAAAGCTGTTTACGGTGCTTTTCATCTAACGCCGGATAAAATTTTATAAGAGCATGTGAAGCGCCTAAGACCATTATAGGGAACAGCAATTGCGAAATACTGTCAATATATCTTATTGTACCTATAAAGGCCAAATCCTTAGGGTAAATAAACATTACTGATAATATACCAATAGCTGTGCCCAGGTAATTAATAAGCGCATATAAAACCATCTGCTTAGTAGCCGCCTGCATTCCTTTTTGCTATTTTGCGGGCCGAAGCAATAGGGCCTACGTTTATAATTCTTCTGAGGTAAAAACTGCTTAACTTGAAGAAAAGGCTAAAACACCTACCCGCACTATAATATTTACTGAAATATTTTGTCAGCCCAAATACCTCCTTAATAGCCAACAAATGACTTTTAAGTGTGTTTTGGTTAATATCAAGCAGGGTAGACAGAACTTTATATTCTGATTGGATAACATCTTTTTTAAAATTGCGTGTAATAATCCTATCATGCACAATTTTCGAATCAGTATTTATCACGATGCTAAACTTATGGTAACGGACTCTGTCGCAATAATTCCTGTCCTCTCCGTAGTGGCCGTACAGCGGTTCGAAATAGCCAACAGTTTCAATACAGCCACGGCTCATCATCCAGGCGGCGGCATTTACAAATTTGGTAAACCATATATTTTTACTCATATAATTTGGTAGAGAACGATACAGATAAGTCTTAAAATTAGCATCAAGTGTACAACCGTCAGCCATATAATGCGCAGGGCTTGCTATACCACACCTTTTATCCTCAATTTCCATCACATCAATGAGTTTTGAAATAGTGTCCTCAAACACCCATGCGTCCTGGTTCAGAAGGAAAACATAATCCGCGCTCTGTTCCAGCGCCATTTTCATGCCTATGTTATTGGCTTTTCCAAACCCAAGGTTAACCGGACTTTTGATGAGCTGCACTTCCGGATATTTTTCCAGAAGCGTTAGAGAGTCGTCGGTAGAATTATTATCGATCGCAATAATACTTACCGGATAATATGATTGATTGAGCGAAGTAATATTCTTATCAATCCACTTCGCCCCATTATAGGTAACAATCACTACAAAAACCTTCTTATTCAATGTTCGCTTTTCTGATAACACAAAAATAGGGATATTTGCAGCTACTTCTTAATCAAAATGAAATATTACGTAATCATACCGGCGCATAACGAAGAAGCATTTATTGGGCAGACACTGCAGTCAATAGGAGCTCAGTCGGTCCTGCCTGATAAGGTGGTTGTTGTAAATGATAATTCTACCGATGGCACCGCCGCTATTTGTGCTGATTTTGCTTCAAAATATACATGGCTGACGGTTGTAGAAAAGCGTTCTGATGCCATACACTTACCCGGAAGCAAGGTTATACAGGCATTTTTAGCAGGATACCAAACCGTTGATGAGGATTATGATATTATTGTAAAACTGGATGCCGACCTGATCCTGCCACCTGATTACTTTGAAATTATACTTGATGTTTTTGACAAAGATAAAAAAGTGGGTATGGCAGGAGGATTTGCCTATATTGAAAGGAACGGGCAGTGGGTACTGGAAAGCTTAACGGATAAAGACCATATACGCGGCGCATTTAAGGCTTACCGAAAAGAATGCTTCCTACAGATAGGGACGCTAAAGCCTGCCATGGGCTGGGACACGGTTGATGAGCTTCTTGCAAAGTTTTACGGCTGGAAAATAGCCACTGTAGAATCGTTGAAAGTAAAACATCTAAAACCAACCGGAGCCAACTATAATAAAGCAGCAAGGCACAAACAGGGCGAGGCATTTTACACACTTGGGTATGGTTTTTTTATTACTGCAATAGCATCGGCAAAACTGGCCATGCGAAAAAAAAAGCCATTGCTCTTCCTTGATTATATCACCGGCTTCTTCAAGGCGAAATCGGCAGGCAAAGCTTTGCTTGTCACTACAGAACAGGCTAAATTTATCAGGAAATACCGTTGGAAGAAAATGAAGCAAAAGCTGTTTTAACCCGAATAGTATTAAAAAACTATTAACTCACATTAAAATACCACGGCAATGTGGTACTTTAGCCAATATTTTTTCGACCATAAATGATTAAAGCTTTACATCATATCGGCAGCTACTTCCTTATGCTAAAGGAGGTATTTAACAAGCCAACGAAATGGAAGGTAATGAAACCACTGATTTTGAAAGAAGTTGATGACCTCATCATTGGTTCTATGGGTATTGTAGCCTTTATATCTTTTTTCATTGGTGCGGTTGTTGCCATACAAACAGCGCTAAACCTTAATAACCCGCTTATACCGAAATCGCTTATTGCCTTTGCCACAAGACAATCGGTAATACTGGAATTTGCCCCTACATTTATTTCTATAATTATGGCAGGCCGCGCAGGTTCTTACATAACATCAAGTATTGGTACTATGCGTGTTACAGAACAAATTGACGCACTTGAGGTAATGGGTGTAAATTCCCTT
>JAEWKB010000227.1 GCA_023386255.1 Bacteroidota bacterium | reverse complement strand
TCTTGTCTATGATGTATCGTACCATCATGCCCCTCGCCTTCTTGGCAAAAAAGCTCACCATGCGCAGCTCGCCTTCCTTGCTGTAATCTTTAAACTCAGGTGTTATAACAGGCACTTTAAGCGCTTTTACATCTATGGCATCAAAATACTCTTTACTGGCCAGGTTGATGAACAAATCCCCCTCCTCTAATTCGGCATTAAGCGCATTAGTAACTGTTTCTTTCCAAAACTCATACAGGTTCCTGTTCTCCCCTACCTGTAACTGCGTCCCCATTTCCAGTCGGTACGGCTGTATCAGGTCAAGCGGCTTCAGCAATCCATATAGGCCCGAAAGTATCCTCAATGTATCCTGCAGCTTGTTCACTTTAGCAGTGGGTATGGTGTAGGCATCTAGCCCCCAATACACTTCGCCGTTAAAAGCATAAACGGCAGGGCGTGCGTTTTTGTTGGTAAAAGGCGTAGCCCATTCCTGGTTACGTTGCCAGTTCAGGTCGGCCAGCTTGTCGCTTATGTCCATAAGTTCACGGAGTTCGGCAGGCGATTTTCCTTTTAAACTTTCATGCACCACTTCAGCCTTATCTAAAAAAGCAGGCTGAGAGTTTTTACGTACCGGGAGCTTACGATCAAAATCAAGGGTCTTGGCAGGCGATATAACAATTTTCATGTAATGATATTTACATCAAAAATACAACAGAAAAACGGCGTTGCAAAGTATGATGGTAATTTCCTATATTAGCAACCTAACCAACTAAAACACAACAATGGCTGAATATTCTATCCAGACCACAGGGCTTACTTTCCGCTACTCAAAACACAGGAAAGTGCTTGATGATGTTTCGCTAAATATACCCAAAGGCTCTATTTACGGCTTCCTGGGGCCTAACGGTGCGGGGAAATCTACGACCATGAGGCTGCTTACAGGAATACTGCCTGAACAGGACAATTCTATAAAAATTTTCGGTAAGCCATTGCAGGAACAGCTGCCGCAGGTTTTTGATAATATTGGCGCACTGGTTGAAAGCCCGGCACTGTACCTGCATCTTAGCGGGTATGATAACCTGCGGTACATAGCAAAGTTGCGTAACGTTTCCGAGAGCAAAATACCGGAGATATTGGAACTGGTAGACCTGCAGCGCGATGCAAAGCGCAAGGCAAAACAATACTCACTTGGTATGAAGCAAAGGCTGGCTATAGGTATGGCGCTGCTGAGCGAACCGGAACTACTGTTGCTTGACGAACCGGTGAACGGGCTTGACCCGAATGGTATGCGCGACATGCGCCGGCTCCTGGTAAGGCTTAATAAAGAGAGAGGCACTACCATATTTGTATCGAGCCATCTTTTGTCAGAAATAGAAAGGATGTGCACCCACGTTGGCATTATAAGCCATGGCAAACTGCGGTTTGAAGGCACAATTGAAGAACTGGGTAGGCAGTCGGGTGCATGCAAGCTACAAATAACGCTTAGGGAAGCGGCAAAATGGCACGCCGGTATGTTAGTTGATCATCCTGCCGCCATACTGGAAAATGATAACCAGCTTACACTGGAACTGCTCGACAGGGAGGCAATACCTGCTTTCTCACGAAGCCTTATAAATAGTGGTGCTGACATTTATGAAATTAAGATCCTTGACGGCCTTGAAGAATGGTTTATGTCGCTTGTAAATCAACGATAACCTTTACCAACACAATTACATTATGCAAAATTTCGCTACAGCCTTAAAGGCAGAGAACATAAAGAAGAAAGGTACAGGTATATACCTGCTGGCAGTTATACTGGGCGCATTATCGCCACTTATTGGGATAATTGCTGTTCTATATGACCAAAAACCGAAAGATGGTGTGCTGGCCTATAATTACTTTACAAAATACATGGAAGGGTCGCTGGAGCCTTTTGCCGGCTTTTTCTTCCCGCTGCTCATAATCATTACAGTGAGCCGCTTTGCACAGATGGACCACCGCAACGGCGGCTGGCAGCTTATGGAAATACAGCCCATAACCAAGTTCTCCATCTATTTTTCAAAATTTACGCTTATACTGATAACAAACCTTATTGCAATCCTTTCCCTTGTAGTGGGCAGTTTCCTCTTCGGGTATATAGCAAGCTTTTTCATTGATGTGCCCAAAGAAGCAAGTTTCGGATTCGACTTTGGTTTTGTTGCTACAAGTATATTACGCCTCTTCCTTGGGGGTCTTATGCTTAGCGCGTTCCAGTACCTCATCGCGGTGCTGCTGCCAAGCTTTATCTGGTCTATAGTAATCGGTTTCTTCGGGCTGCTGCTCAACATTTTCCTGTTGGCATTTAAAATCGTACCGGCATGGTCGCCCTTTGAAATCTTGCGTAAAATAGCAGCTTACCCCCAGGGCAGCGACCTTGGCTACTGGGCTACCTATTCTGAAGTGTTAAGTGCAATAGGGGCATTCCTGCTCCTGTACATCGGGTATAAGTGGTACATGCACAAAAACCTCAGGAGGGCGTTCTTTAGCAAGCCAATGCGTTTCGTAAAGCTGGCGGCAGTACTTGTAGTATCTATAGCTCTTATGGCCTGGATACTGCAGCCCAACAAAATGCTTAACTACAGCGAAACCGTAGTGAGCGGCAGCATTGAAGGTAAAAACCTGCCCCGCACGTTGTATATAACCGACGATTTTGTTCATGATACCATTGCGGTTGTTCCCGTTACCAACGGCAAATTCAATTACACCATTAAGCAGGACATACCTTTTGCAAGATATGAGCTCCTGTTCGACTCAGGCATGAAACAATCGGCTTTCTTTGGCACTAAGGACAGCGTTTACATTGACCTTAAAATAGCTAAGAATGAAACTAAGGCAGAGGTTACCGGCACACGCCTTGCCGAAAACAAATACCAGGGTGAGGCAGGTAACAGCTGGAGTACCGTAGGCTATTACCTGGAAGACAATATGTTTATAGATACACCTGATTATTTTATTGAGCAGCTTGCAGACGAATGGCGGGAGGCCGTAAGTGAGTCGGACAAGTTCAGGACCGTTGATAACTATGTCCCTAAAGATGATTTCCTGCAGAAAAACAAAATGCTTATAACTATACAGTACCTAAACTATTGGAACACGTTCCTTAAAAAACGTGCCGCCATGTTCCCCGGAGAAAAAAATGTGGAAACAGCCGACATTAAGGAAATGAAAAAAACAGTTCCGCTTAATGATGAGGCACTGCTTACCCAAAGCGCCTACTTTGATTATCTTAAATCTACCCTTATAGCGAGCAATAAAGAGGATATTGATGAAAATACCAAGTCTATCCAAGCCATAGCCAAACTCCCTTCGGGAGGCTTTAAGGATAAGATGCTCTACTGGCAGCTGAACAAGAATCTTAATGAGGCATCAACATCGCAGGAAAGAGACAAGCTGCTGGCAACGTATGGCAATGAGTTCAGCAACCGCAAGTTTGCCAGGCTTATCAGCAACTACAACAGGCTACTGGCTAACCTTGATAAAGGCAATCCGGCACCATTATTTAATGCCACGACCATTGACAATAAGCCGTTTAACCTGGCAGAGCTTAAAGGTAAATATGTAGCCATTGATGTATGGGCTACCTGGTGCGGTCCCTGTAGGGTTCAGTCGCCATACTTTGAAAAATTTGCGGTGAAGTATAAAGACCAGCCTATACATTTTATAGCATTGAGCACCGATCAGCGTATTGATAACTGGTATGTGGAAGCAAAGGCAAAGCCAAAATCGGTACTTCAGCTGCATGCTGCTAATGCTGATAGATTTATTAAGGAGTATAACATTGAATCGATACCACGCTTTATATTAATAGACCCCCAGGGCAACTTTGTAAATTCTGAAATGCCTTTCCCTTCAGACAAAGTTTTTGAAAAACTGCTGCGGGAGGCTTTAGGGCTTGCTGAGGAAAAATAGTCCTATCTTTGACCTATGCGCCTGTCTCCTGAAAATAAAAGGATCGTACTATACGGTTCCGCACTTGCACTGCTGCTTTTTGCATTGCGGTGGCTGGAGTTTCAATTTGTAATTATTGATTACAAGCTGGAGCTTTACATTGGCGCAATTGCCCTTTTATTTACAGGATTAGGGGTATGGCTGGCTTTAAAGCTGGCAAAGCCAAAAAAGGAAATGGTAATTGTAGAGAAGGAAGTTTACATAGCTCCGGAAAAAAAGTTCGTGGTTAACGAAGCTGAACTGGAGAGGCTGGCAATTAGCAAACGTGAGCTGGAAGTACTGCAGCTTATGGCAGAAGGATTAAGTAATGCCGAAATTGCGGAACGGCTGTTTGTGTCACTCAATACAGTTAAGACTCATTCATCAAAATTATTTGAAAAACTGGAGGTAAAAAGACGCACACAGGCCGTAGAAACCGCTAAGAGACTGAACCTGATACCGTAATGATGCTCACCCAAAAGCACTATTGTGCGGCTTCAGCCTAAAATCATACTAAAGTATGAGGCCCGGTATGCACCGTAAAGCCAACTTTGCAGCATAATCTAAAAATATAAGAAATGAAAAACACAGTACTAAAATTTGGTTTAATTTCCGGCTTCATCAGTATCCTTGGCTTTCTTGCAATGCATATAACAGGAGGCGAAAATTTTGAAAATGGCATGATCTATGGCTTTGCCAGCATGATCGTTGCTTTCTCACTAATATTTGTAGCCGTTAAAACATACAGAGATAAACAGAACGGCGGCACCCTATCGTTTGGCAAAGCATTCCAAATCGGCCTTTATATGTCGCTTATAGCTTCAACAGTATATGTTATCACATGGCTGATTACTTATTATAATTTTATACCGGACTTTGCGGATAAATATGCTGCTTATTCGCTGGAACAGATGCGGGCAAGTGGTGCAAGCCAGGCAGAGATTGCTGCTGCAACAGCCGAGATGGAATCGTTTAAGGAAACATATAAAAATCCTGTAATGGTGATTTTGTGGACGTACATAGAAATACTTCCTATCGGCCTGTTATTTTCGCTGTTGGCCGCAGCCATACTAAAAAAGAAACCACAATTAAATCAGGCAATATAATGGCAAGAGTAACAGGAATAGGCGGATTGTTTTTCCGCGCAAAAGACAGTAAAGCTTTAGGGGCATGGTATGATAAATATTTTGGCGTAGCTTACCTTCAGGGGAAAGATGTGTGGCGCCAGGACGCAGGCCCAACGGTTTTTTCACCTTTTAAGGAAACTACCGAATATTTTGGGAGCATGCAGCAGCAGTTCATGGTTAATTTCCGGGTAGAAGGGCTCGACGAGCTCCTGGACATAATGAAGGCTGACGGTGTAAAAATTGATGAAAACCGCATGGAAGATGCAATAGGCAAATTTGCATGGGTTTATGACCCTGAAGGTAACAAAATTGAGCTTTGGGAACCATCTGATGAAAGTAAGTAACAAGAAGCGCCTTTTGGCGCTTTTGTTTTTCTAAGGAATCCCTTACATTTGGCAAAAAGCACCAGCTATGGATATGTACAGCCAGATCAATAAAAGCATAAGCCGTTATGTTGATTTCACACCCGAAGAACTGGAGATCTTTAATTCGCTGCTCGTTTACAAAAAGGTACCAAAGAAGACCATTTTACTGCACGAAGGCGAAATATGCAACTTTGAAGATTTTGTGGTTAAAGGCTGTGTACGCAAGTATTACATAGACCCTAATGGCTTTGAGGTGATACTCCAGTTTGCTGTTGAAGATGCCTGGGTAAGTGATATATCTTTCAGTATTTATGAAGAAAAGCCAAGCAAGCTTTTTATAGAAACCCTTGAAGACAGCGAGTTCCTGTCCTTTACCCCCGATGCCAAGGAAGAGCTCTTTGCACGTGCTCCCCGTTTTGAGCGTGCTTTCCGCATATTGCTGCAGCGTCATCTGGCGGTGACGCAGAACCGGCTTTTCAATACCATATCTAAGACTGCCATGGAAAAGTACCTTGAGTTCCTGGAAGTGTACCCTTCCCTGCCGCAGCGCATAGCCCAGCATTACATTGCTTCCTACCTTGGCATTTCTGCAGAATTTTTAAGCAAGACAAGGGCGAAGCTTGCAAGAAACTAATTTCTTGTCCCAGTTCAATGCGCAGCTACTAATTACTACGCAACTTTGCAGTACAATTATATCATATTAAAAACATTTGTATATACATTTATAAACTATTACATTTGTATATACAACAATTTACAAACTTAAAAAAATAATATATGTCAACAACAAAATGGGTAATAGACCCCACACACTCAGAGATTGGTTTTAAAGTAAAACACATGATGTTTACTAATGTATCAGGGCAGTTTACAAAATTTACAGCAGAAGCTGAAACAGAAGGCGACAGTTTTGACAATGCACGCTTCTCTTTCAGCGGCGATATCGACTCTATAAGTACCGGCAATGCCGACCGTGACGGACACCTTTTAAGCGCTGACTTTTTTGATGCGGCACAGCACCCTAAGCTTAGCTTTGAATCTACCGCATTTACTAAAAAGAATGAAGGCGAATATGCCCTTACAGGTAACCTTACCGTACGCGGCGTTAGCAAGCCCGTAACGCTTGATGTAGAATTTGGCGGCGTAGCCAAAGACCCGTGGGGCAACACAAAAGCAGGCTTTAGCATAACAGGCAAGTTAAACCGCAAAGACTGGGGCCTTACCTGGAACTCAGCTCTTGAAACAGGCGGTGTGCTGGTAGGTGAAGAAGTAAAACTGACAATTGAGCTTCAGTTTGTAAAACAGTGATGTTTTGAATTGATTGATGGTGGAACCTGCATAACGAAAGTTGTGCAGGTTTTTTTTATGTTATCCCTCCTCCTCTTCCGGGGCATGTGATTTGGAATATGTCCTCCACTTCTCAATACACTCCTGCATGTCCTGTGGTATCTCGCTGTCAAAACGCATTACTTCTTTAGTAACAGGATGCTCAAAGCCAAGTGTCTTAGCATGCAGTGCCTGGCGTGGCAGCACTTTAAAACAATTTTCTATAAACTGCTTGTACTTGGTAAAGGTGGTTCCCTTAAGTATCATGTCGCCGTCGTAACGCGCATCGTTAAACAGCGTGTGCCCTATGTACTTCATGTGTACGCGTATCTGGTGGGTACGCCCTGTTTCCAACTTGCAAGACACAAGCGTTACATAGCCAAAACGTTCCAGCACCTTATAATGCGTTACTGCAGGCTTGCCCTCGCTTCCATCAGGGTAAACAGTGTTCTGCATCCGGTCCTTAGGGTGGCGCCCTATATGCCCTTCAATAGTACCCTCTTCATTTTCGACATTTCCCCAAACTAACGCTACATATTCCCGCTCCGATGTCTTATCTGAAAACTGCTGCGCCAGGTGTGCCATGGCATGGTCCGTCTTGGCAATAACCAGCAGCCCTGACGTGTCTTTATCTATTCGGTGTACCAGTCCGGGCCTGTCGCTGCTATTCATGGGCAGGTTCTCAAAGTGGTAGGCCAGCGCATTTACCAGTGTGCCGCTGTAGTTGCCGTGCCCGGGATGTACCACCATGCCAGCTTCCTTGTTTACCACAAGTAGCTGGTCGTCTTCATACACTATGTTCAGCGGAATGTTCTCCGGCTCCAGCAGGTATTCATATGGCGGATGCTCCATAAGCACACGCACCACATCATTAGATTTCACCTTATGGTTGCTCTTTACAGGAACATCATTAACATAAATGTTTCCTGCCTCGGCGGCCTTTTGTATCTTGTTGCGTGTAGCATTTTCCACAAGGTTCATAAGAAACTTATCTACCCGCAGCGGCGCCTGCCCCTTACCTGCTTCAAAACGGTAATGCTCGTATAATTCGTCTTCCGCGTCCTGTTCTACTATTACTGTACTCATTGTTATTCGTCTCCTCCTCCCATATCTGTATCAACATCTGTATCATTACCTTGTCCGCTGCTCACAGTATCTAACTGGCTTTGGTCAAAACCCTCTTTACCGTCGCCAAGCACAAGGTCTATCTTAGATGCCTTTTGTACCTTATCGCCTGCTTTAAGTTTTTTACCATTTTGCCACATTTCAAGCACCACATCTTTAGCCAGGTAAGGCTTGTAGGTCTTCTTACCTTCCTCAAGCCCTATACTTTTAAGGTTAGGCACTGCCTGGCGGTATGTTTTTTGTACCAGGTCGGGCAGGGTTACAGTAGAGTATGTACCTGCATTAACCTTTATATAAACCTTCCTGTTCTCCTTTACCGGTACATTTGGCAGCGGATCCTGCTGCACAATGCTGTACGGCGGGAACTCCGCCCTGAAATCTACAGTATCCAGCACCACATACTCAAGGTCAAGCTCTTCCAGTTTTTCGCCGGCCTTCTCCACGCTCATTTTAGCCAGGTTGGGTACAGGTATCTCCTGTCCGTGGTTGGTGGTATAGCTAAGCCACTGCGTCATCAGGAATACAAACAGGATTATGATAAGTATTGCTATAGCCAGGTTCTTAAAGAATGCTTTGCTTGTCAGGAAATCGCGAACAGTCATTTGATAAAGATTTCCGCAAAGATATAAATAATACCAAACTTTATAAGTTTGAACAATTAATGATACTTTTGTAAGTGCTTTTTAACACAATCGTACTTAAAATAAATGAATACAGCAGTTGTAATGGGCGGATACTCAGATGAGTCCGTAATTTCCATAAGGAGCGGGCAGCTCATTCTAAATAACCTTGACCGCAGCAAATACAAACCCTTTGCGGTGCACATACTTCCCGAAGGCTGGTTTGCGCTTATTGATGATCAAAAATATCCTATCAATAAAGGTGATTTTTCTTTTGAGAAGGATGGGCAAAAAATCACTTTTGATGTAGTAGTCAATACCATACACGGCACTCCGGGAGAAGACGGCCACATGCAGGCCTATTGGGAGCTGCTGGAAATTCCGTACACCGGCTGCGGCTATTACCAAAGCGCCCTTACCTTTAATAAAAGGGATACGCTATCTGTATTGTCTAAATTCAACATACCGCGAGCAAACTCAGTTTACCTTACCAAAGGCGATGTTATAGACAAACAAGGCATTGCAGCACAGCTTGGCCTGCCCTTTATGGTAAAGCCGAACCAGAGCGGAAGCAGCCTGGGTGTATCAAAAGTAAACGAACTTGCCGATTTGGATAAAGCCCTGGACTTTGCTTTTGCAGAAGATAATGACATACTGCTGGAATCGTTCCTGAAAGGAACGGAGGTTTCGGTTGGTGTGCTTAACCTCAACGGAAAGATTACGGTTCTTGGCCTCACTGAAATAGTATCGCACAACGAGATTTTTGATTATGAGGCAAAGTATTTAGGTAAATCAGATGAAATTACTCCCGCACGCCTTGATGCAGAAACCGAACAACGCGTGCGTGAGATGGCAGCAAAGGCGTATGAAGTGCTGGGCATGAGCGGCTTTTCACGGACTGACTTTATTATTATGGACGGCGTGCCTCATTTTATAGAGATGAACACAAACCCCGGCCTTTCGCCACAAAGTATATTCCCGCAGCAGGCGCAGCACGCAGGCATACCTTTTGGCGAGTTGCTTGATAGCGAAATACAACTGGCACTGAACAGGAAAGTGCTGTGGAAGAAATAGGCCTCACCCCCAACCCCTCTCCAAAGGAGAGGGGAGTTGAACCTAGAACCTGAAACTTTAAACCTGAAACTAATGAAGATTGCAGTATTTCCCGGCTCATTCGATCCTATAACATTGGGACATTATGATATAATAAAACGCGGCATAGGCTTGTTCGACAAGATAATTGTTGCCATAGGCGTAAATGCGGAAAAGAAATATATGTTCCCGCTGGAGCAGCGAAGGCAGTTTATTGAAGATGCTTTTGCCAACGAGCCTAAAGTAGAGGTTATGACTTACGAAGGCCTTACCATAGACCTGTGCAATAAAGTAGGAGCGCAATATATACTCCGGGGCCTTCGCAACCCTGCCGACTTTGAGTTTGAAAAAGCAATAGCACATACCAATCGGGAACTTTCGCAGATTGAAACAGTGTTCCTGCTCACAGCAGCGCGCACATCTTACATCAGTAGCAGCATTGTGCGCGATGTACTGCGGAACGGCGGCGATTACACCATACTGGTACCGGATTCGGTAAGGGTAAAGTAACTGCTATGAAAAAGTTTGCCCTGCTCCTGCTCTTTTCATTACCTCTATTCGCACAAAAGAAAATGTACAATACACCCTACGAAAAAGGCAACGGCAACCAAACGGCTACCTATGCCGAAACTATAGCATACTTTCAACTGTTGGATCAGAATTTTGAAACCATACAGATGCTGAAGATGGGCCCTACGGATAACGGCATGCCGCTGCACATTGTGATCTTCAATCCCGATAAAGTTTTTGATTTTGGCGAAATACATAAGGACAAGACTGTCCTGTTACTGAACAACGGCATTCATCCCGGTGAGCCTGATGGTATTGATGCAACAATGATGCTATACCGCGACCTCGCTATAGGAAAAATAAAAGCGCCAGCCAATACAGTTATTGTAAATATACCCATCTACAACATAGGCGGTGCCCTTAACCGCAACTCATACACCCGCGCCAACCAGAATGGTCCCGAAAGCTACGGCTTCCGCGGAAACAGCCGGAATTATGACCTGAACCGTGACTTCCTGAAGAGCGACACCAAAAACGCAAGAAGCTTTGCTGAGATTTTCCATAAAGTGCAGCCCGATGTGTTTATTGACAACCATGTAAGCAACGGCGCCGACTACCAATACACCTTTACATATATAGCTACGCACCACCAGAAGCTTGGTAACAAATTAGGTACATATTGGAAAAACGAAATGCTTCCGCAGATATTAGCGGACCTGAAAAGGAAGAAGATAGAGTCGATACCTTATGTCAATATACATGACGAAAAGCCTGATGGCGGCTTCGAGCAGTTTATGGATCATCCGCGCTACTCTACCGGCTATGCGGCTATGTTTAACGTGCCGGGCTCAATGCCCGAAACGCACATGCTTAAGGAATACAGCCAGCGCGTAAAGGTGACGTACGAGTACATGCTGTCATCGCTACAGTTTATTGATAAGAACCACAACAAAATCAAACAGCTACGGGTTGAGAACCTGCAGCAGTACAAACCGGGAATGAAGTACACCCTACAGTGGGAACTTGATAAAAATAAAGTGACGCAACTATCCTTTCTCGGGTATGAAGGTGGCTATAAGCAAAGTGAAGTATCAGGAAAGCAAAGGCTGTATTATGACAGAAGTAAGCCATTCAACAAAAATGTGCCTTATTACCAGGAGTACAAGCCTGGACTACACGTTACAATACCTGAAGCTTACATCATTCCGCAACAGTGGTGGAATGCCATTGAACTGCTCGAACTGAACAACATACAAATGGAGCAGCTGCAGGAAGATAAAGTTATAGAGGTGGAAACCTACCGCATTGCCGACTATAAGACATCTAAACACCCTTATGAGGGGCATTACCCGCACAATAACACGCAGGTAGTGGCAAAGACAGAGAATGTGCAGTTCCGCAAAGGTGATTATATTATCAGCACAAACCAACCTGGTGTTAAATACGTGCTGGAAACGCTGGAACCACAGGCGGTAGACTCTTACTTTAACTGGAACTTTTTTGACGCTATATTACAGCAGAAAGAATATTTCTCCGCCTATGTGTTTGAAGATACAGCCGCTAAACTTTTAAAGGAAGATGCCGCCCTTAAAGCCGCATTCGACAAGAAAAAGCAGGAAGATAAAGCCTTTGCCGATGATGGAGATGCGCAACTGAACTGGATATACCGAAATTCAGTCTACTATGAAAAAACACATATGGAGTATCCTGTATTTAGAAAGCTGAAGTAGAAGATATGAAGTCTTTACTAGCCTATACTGTAAAACCCAGATTATTCGCACTTCTCGCGTTGGGTTTCGTATTGGCTACAATTGTCGGTACAGTTAGTCATGAAGCCAGTCATTATTTTGCTGCGAAACATTATGGGTCTAAACCTGAATTGCATTATGCAATGGTATCATTTAAAACAAATCCTGAAAAACAGCAACTAAAAGATTATTACGAAGCAAATCATAAAAAAATTGCTTCTCCTGAGACCACGGCAGAAAAAACATACTTTAGGAAAAACCTAAAAATTTATTACCAGAAATATTTTTACATCATCCTTGCCGGTCCGGCTCAAACCATGCTCACGGGTATTATCGGAATCTTTCTTCTTTGGTACTGGACGAAAAGAAGCAGCAACTTCAATATTAAACATTGGCTTGCAGTCTTTTTGGCTTTTTTCTGGTCAAGGCAAGTGCTAAATTTCCTGATGTCAATTCCAAACTTTTGGCAGCAGTATCCTTCAATACGTTCTGACGAATCAAAATTATCAGCGTATTTAAGATTACCCTACTGGACCATTGGCGCTATAACAGCTGTAATTGGCTTAATACTTTTATTATGGGTTGTTTTTTATAAGATGCCGAAAGAATACAGGCCCTCATTTATAATAGCAGGTGTAGTTGGAAGTACTTTAGGCTGGACGCTGTGGATGCATATTTTAGGGCCTGTTATTCTGCCTTAATTTTCACCGCGTCATTCTCAAACAAAAGCTTAATATTCTCATATGAGTTTTTCAGGGCTTCCTTTATGTCATCAGGCGCCAGCCAGGCTACTTTTTCAATGCCTTCATTAGCCTGCCCTGTCAG
>JAEWKB010000223.1 GCA_023386255.1 Bacteroidota bacterium | reverse complement strand
TAGCCCCCGTATAAGTCGGTATAGCCAAACTGCCCGCCACCTTTACCTTTAAGCAACTCGCCTTCAGGGCCATAATTTTCAGGGTTGGAATGTTCGGAGTGCGTAGGCAGCTCCATATTACAAAAGTGGCATGTTCCGCACGCAATAGGGAAGGGCACCACAACACGGTCGCCTACTCTAAGGTTAGATACCCCGCCGCCTACTTCTTCAACAATGCCCATAAACTCATGGCCCATGATGAGGTTTCGTGCCTGCGGGAAATAACCGTTATAAATGTGAAGGTCAGATCCACAAATAGCTGTAGATGTAACTTTAAGTATTACGTCTCGTGAATCTTCAATACGCGGGTCATCTACAGTATCAACGCGCATATCTTTTGGTTTGTGAAATACTACTGCTTTCATAGTTGGATGTTTTAAATATTAATAAAAAATGCCTGTTATGCAGGCATTTATAATTGGTTCTTTTGTGAAATCAGCAGGAACTTACTCCATATCTTCGTCAGCAGCCTCAAAGTTGATGTCGTTGTAGGCAGCTTCAGTAAGTATCATGTCAGCTTCTTTTTCTTCGTTAAGCGTTTGCTCCAGCAAAGAAACAGCTTCATCATCGCCAAGGGTTTTGGCAAAAGCACGAAGGGTGCCATAAGTAGCTATTTCATAATGCTCAATTTTTTGTGAAGCGGCAATAATACCTGCATCACGAACCGGGCCCGGTTCAGTTTCCTGCATAATTTCCTGGCCTTCTTTAATAAGGCCGTCCATAGCCTCACATTTTTTTGCAGTGGCTTTTTTGCCTGCAAGCTCAAATATACGCTCCAGGCGTGCTACTTGTTCTTCGGTAACCGCAGTGTGCTCATCAATAGACATTTTTAGCTTTTCGCTCTCTGCATTTTTTGCCATTTTCGGTAATGCTTTTAATAGCGCTTTTTCTGCCCAGTAAATATCTTTAAGGCCATCTATGTAAAGTTCTTTTAATCCTTCAGCAGCACTTGATTTAGCTACTATCTTACCATTTTTGGTAGCAGGAGCCTTAGATTTTGATGCTGTTGAAGATTTTGATGCTGTAGATTTTGATTTAGTTGCGGTTGATGACTTAGAAGCCGTAGATTTAGATCCTGACGATTTAGAAGCTGTAGATTTGCTTTTAGCTGAAGATTTTGTTGTTGCCATAATTTAAGTTATTAAGGATAGTTTTTAAATTGAAATTTTGCTCTTCATAAACATGTTATACAAACAAATTTAACCAATGGTAAAGGGGAGAGGTATTAACTAAATCTTAAAAAAAGTAGTTATAACATATATTTAACTCTTACAAAATGAGCCTGTTGCTATTATTGTACCTAAAACCCGATTTTAAAAATGAAGAAAGCTTTTCCGCCTATTGTTGATGATAGTTCCAAAATTATGATACTTGGTACAATGCCCGGTGAAAAATCACTGTTGCTGCAGGAATACTATGGTAACAGGGGCAACCAGTTTTGGAAGATAATATTTGAAATGTTTGGGAGGCCTTTGTCTCACAATTACGAGGAAAAGATAATGCTCCTGAAAGAAAAAGGAATTGCCTTATGGGATGTACTGCAGTTTTGTGAGCGGGAAGGAAGCCTTGACAGCAATATAAAAAATGAGCTACCTAATGATTTCGACAGGTTTTACAGGAAGTACCAAAATATTAAGGTTGTATTTTTTTCCAGTAAAAATGCAGCTTTGTATTATGATAAATATGTAGGCCGAAAAGAGGGGATTACATACATAATACTGCCTTCTCCAAGTGGTGCAAATGCAACAAAATCGTATGCCGAAAAACTAAAGGAGTGGAAGGAAAAAATTTTGCCGCTAATATAATTCAGCGGCAAAATTTCAACTACCTGATGGTTAAATATCAGGTAGTAAAATACCTTCTCAGCCTACGCTGTCTATAGCTTCTTACACTTTGTTGTATAAGTGCCTTAAACCTGTTCTTAAAATTATTCCAAGCCATGAGAGTGAGGTTTAAATTAGAGCCTGCAAGTTGTACAATTTTAAATTTAATACTTTTAAAATTATATTAAAGTTTCATTAAATATCTATTCCAAATTACCATTTAAAGAGGGTAGGGAAGATTTATTCCGGCAGATAAAATGTTATGGTAGTGCCTTTGCCTTCCTCACTTAATGCGGTTATATGGCCCTGATGGTTTTCTATGATCTTTTTACAAAGTGCAAGGCCAATTCCTGTACCCTGTTGCGATGCATCAAGACGCTGAAACATTTTAAATATCTTTTCGCTGTACTCCTGGCTAAAACCTAATCCATTGTCTGTAATACTGAACCTGATATAGTTAAATTTTGGGTTTAGTAAAGGATACCGTATTTTTTCAAGCTCTGTTATACGCTCCCACTCAATATATATCACAGGAAGTTTATCATTAAATTTTAAGGCATTGCCTATAATATTTGCAAAAAGCTGATGCAACTGTATTGGTATGCCTTTTACAAATGGCATTTCAGGATATTTTATTGTAGCACTCTTTTCACGAATGGTTACTTCAAAATCATCTGCAATGTTTTTAAGAATCTGGTTCAGGTCTGTAGAAACTGCCATTTCTTCAGTAGAAAGCATAGAATATCGTAAAACTTCTTTAATAAGATTCGACATTCTTTGTGCTGAAGATGATATCTTTTCAAGATATCGTACAGATGATTCTTTATCATCAAGATTCTCACTTAGCAAACTTGCAAAGATCCCAATTTTACGCAGCGGCTCCTGAAGGTCATGCGATGCTATTGAAACAAACTGGTTCAATTCCCTGTTTTTAAATTCAAGTTCAGCTGTATATAGTTTAATCTGGTCTTCCGATAGTTTTCGCTCAGTCAGGTCGCGTGTTACTTTTGTAAAGCCAATTACATTATTTTCATCATCATGAATAGCCGTAATAACAATACTACCCCAAAAGCGGCTGTTGTCTTTTCTGCGCCTCCAGCCTTCGTGTGTGGCTTTGCCCGTAACTCGTGCCTGTTCAAGCAGCCTTTCAGGCAGCCTGCTGTCAATGTCTTCCGGGAAATAAAAATTCTTAAAGCTTTTACCTACAATATCCTCACTCTTATATCCTTTTATCTTTTCTGCTCCCTTATTCCAGTTTTGTATATTTCCCTCAATATCTAATAATATAATTGCATAATCTTCAACTTCTTCCACCATTCGATGGTAGCTGTCCAGGGTTCTTTGTAAATTAGATGGCTGCTCAGGATTGATTTTAGTATCCATGCCTTGTCTTTTAATTAGTAATGACCAAACACAAAAATAGTTTAATCTGTCAGAGATATAATTTTTGAAGAGTTAAACACTTGTTAATATTTTATGATACAGTTGTACAGCATGTAGTTTGCATATATTAACGCTACATTATAATATGCGTTTTTATTTGTTGTTTATTTTTGAGATAAACCTAAAAATAAAATTATGGAAACGAATTTAAACCAGGAGAATAAATCTCAGGAAGAGATTAATGAGCAGCAAAAAAATAAAGCTGCCAGCGAAAAAATGGATGCTAATGAAGAGCGTGAAAACCAAAAGTTTCAGCAAAACCAGAACCGGCTGACACAGTCTGAAGATCCTGAACAGGATGATGCCTCGCTGTTAAATAATAATGAAGACCATCAAAGTAAAGATTCTTTATCATTAGGTGAGCAAAACAAGCGGAAGCTGGAAGGGGAGCAGGACCAGGATTTCGGTTCAGAACAGATCAAATAAAAAATTAAGGCTGCCAATTGGCAGCCTTAATTTTTTTATATGTTTTAAGGATATTACCTTCCTGTACCTGTAGCACCGGTAGGCTGGCCTTTCATTTCTTTTTCTATCATGTCGTAGAACTGGTCAATTTTAGGAAGCACAAGTATACGTGTCCTCCTGTTGCGTGAACGGCCTTCGGCAGTAGTATTGGCTTCAAGCGGCACATATTCACCACGTCCTGATGCAACAAGGCGCTGTGGCTCAATACCAAAATCTCTTTGCAATATCCTTACAATTGATGTAGCACGTTTAACTGAAAGGTCCCAGTTATCCTGCAGTACAGGGTTCTTAATTGGCACATTGTCAGTATGGCCTTCAACCATACACTCAAAGTTTGGTTTGTCTTTTACAATAGCTGCAACTTTACCAAGTATTTCTTTGGCCCTGTCGCTTACTTCATAGCTTCCGCTCTTAAATAAAAGCTTATCGGCAATAGAAATATAAACAACACCTTTTTCTACATTAACTTCAATGTCAGGGTCATTAACACCCACTGCCCGTTTTATGCTTGTTACCAATGCTACCGTAACCGAATCTTTACGTGTTAGCGCATCCTGCAGCCTTGTAATTTTTAGATCTTTCTCTTTAAGGCTTTCAAGTGTGCGCTCAAGGTTTTCAGCCCCTTTAGAAGATAATGTAGTAATCTGGTCTTTTGTAGTAATAAGCTGCGAATTTGTCGACCTCAGGTCTTCAATACGGTTAGCCATTTGTTCTTTCTCGGCTAAGCAGGTATTAAGTTTAACAGTAGCACTATTCAGCAGGTCCTGGAT
>JAEWKB010000221.1 GCA_023386255.1 Bacteroidota bacterium | reverse complement strand
GTCAGCCTACCGTCGTAACTGGTATTCATTTCAAACCAGTGGGTCACTTTCAGCTTATACTGCCCATTACGCTTAAAAACATGGTAGGTCTTTTGTAGTTTCTGCACAATCTTGAGCCCGCTCACGCCCGTCTCCTCTTCTACTTCACGCATGGCTGTATCTTCTATCTCTTCACCTTTTTCAATCCCGCCTTTAGGAAGGTCCCACTTCCCGTTCCGGAAGATAAAAAGCACCTCCCCCTTTTTATTGTAAACAAGCCCGCCACCCGCTTTTGCAACAGGTATCTTCTCCTTCAGTACCTTCAGCGTTTCCTTCTCATCGGGGTGGTATAAAAAAGCTTTCTTAACCTTATTGTTGAACATCTTCTTTATCAGCTGCTCTATATCAACCGTTTCCAGCAAAAACATCTGGAAATCGGTTTCCTTTTCTACCCTGTTGGTTAAAAAAAGCGGTTTATCGTTTACAAAAACTTTATACATTTGTAGTATGATTTTTAATACAGACACAGCCAAGAAAACAGCCGAGTTGCTTTTACAAATAAACGCAATTAAATTAAATCCCAAAAATCCTTTTACATGGGCATCGGGTTGGAAATCTCCTATTTACTGCGATAACAGGATAACCCTTTCATTCCCACCTATAAGGAACTACATTCGCGAAGAATTTTCCAAGCACATAGAAAAACAGTTTGGTAAGCCCGATGTTATTGCCGGGGTGGCTACAGGCGCTATTGGCATTGGCATGCTGGTAGCCGAGTACATGGGCCTGCCTTTTGTGTATGTACGCCCTGAACCCAAAAAGCACGGCCGTCAAAACCAGGTGGAAGGCTTTTTACAGAAAGGCCAGAATGTAGTGGTGGTTGAAGACCTTATAAGCACAGGCAACAGCAGCCTTTTGGCAGTGGAGGCGCTTAAGGAGGCAGGCGCTAACGTTAAAGGCATGGTTGCCATATTTACCTATGGTTTTGATGTCTCGGTAGAAAATTTCAAAAAAGCTAATGTAGATTTACATACCCTTGGCGACTATAACACCCTGCTGGAGCTTGCCGTAGCCAAACAATACATTACAGAAACTGAACAGGAAACACTGAAGGAGTGGAGAAAAGACCCTGAATCGTGGCCTGAATAATTTATTAGATTTTTTTCTTCAGTTATAAAATTTTCATACATTCGCACTACTTAATCAATTTTAAACAAACAATAATGAAAAAAATTTTATTAGCATTATTAATGCTTTCTTGTATTTCGGGATTTGCACAAATTAAACAAGTTGAAAATAAAAAGCCTACGGGTACAGAAATTGGCAAAATCCAGCCTATGGGCCAACCTGTACATATAAGTATTTATAAACAAGATGACATTTATGTTTTCACTTACAAGGATAGCGATTATGTAACTATGGATGTTTACCAGTCATTTATGTTCAAGGATATAGACAATGCTTATCAATCATTTTATGATATGATCATGAAAGGTTTTGAAGATATGCCTGAAGAAGAAATAAAACTGGAACTGGAACATCAATTCGTGTGGCTTAAATTCTCGAAGCGCCTGGGCATTAAACTTGTAACGTTTAAATCTACAGAAAGCAAAACAGAAGGTGCCAGGGTAATTTCTTCTAAAGAGTTTAATAAAAAGCAGATCGAGAAACTTTTCGGAAAAAAATAATTGCATCATGAACTTAGAAAGCCCTAAAGTAACTGTTGATAAACCAGCGCAATATATTTTTGACCAGCTTGCCAATGAGCAGAATTTTGAAAAGCTGATGCCCGAGAACACTGCATAGTTTGAAGTAACAGGTGATGAGTCTTTCATCTTTGCCCTTAAAGGCATGCCTGAAATAAAGCTTAAAATTAAAGAGAAGAATGCTCCGTCAAAAATTGTATTAGGTGCTGCCAGCGACAAGCTTCCCTTTACGCTGACAGGGAATATTAATGCCGTATCAGACACATCAAGCGAAGTTCAGCTGAAGTTTGAAGGTGAATTTAATGCCATGATGGCCATGATGGTTAAAGGCCCTATTACAAAGTTTATAGAAACACTGGCAAATAATATGCACAAGCTGTAACAAATTTGAATGAATATTTGCAAGCCTTTTAGGACAGCTAAAAGGCTTTTTTATTTAAATTTACCTTATGCTTAAGCGGATAGCCCACATTACCGACACACATCTGGATGATCCTACTGCGCTTGAACGTGGCATAGACCCACGCAAAAACCTTGAAGCAGTGCTGGAGCATATTGCCGATAATGCTATAGATGAAATTGTTTTTACAGGTGATATAGGTGAGCCGCAAATGTATAAATGGCTGTTTGACAAGCTGGAATACCACAAACCGGGATTTAAAGCAATATTGGGCAATCATGATGAACTTGATGAGGCTTTAAAATATTACACCAATACATATCCGGCAGGAAAAGACGGATTATATTACGCTTATGAAGATGATGTATACAAATACATTTTTCTTGACTCATCAACGTCAGTAATAAGTGATAGCCAATTTACCTGGCTGGAAGGCGAAGCAGCAACAATCAAGAAAATAATCCTGTTTATCCATCATCCCATCATTGGTTTTGAAACAGGAATGGATAAGATATATCCGCTAAAGAACCGCGATAATCTTAACGATTTACTGCAGCAGTGTAAGCAGAATGTTACAATCTTTTGCGGCCATTACCACATGCCGGACAAGCGCACTGACCGAAAAATTACGCAATATATTACACCCGCCATCTCGTTTCAGGTAAAGAAGGACTCCCCGTCTATTGATATTAACGCAGCATCTTTTGGCTACCGCATAATTACCCTTACCGACCATAATGTTAAAAGCACTCTTGTGATAAACCGTTATGACTACTTCAGCCCACAGAATATATAATACCCGCAGGTTAAATATATTATAAATCCCTGTACCCCCTTATTGGTTTTAAGTATTTTTACCCATCCTTAAAACAAAAGCTATGAAAGACCTGAAAGACTATGAGATCTTCTACGATCTTGAAGATGAAATTAATAACCGCGAGCTGGTAGAGATACACATTGGCGAGCTTAACCTGCCAACAGGAAGAATAATAGCGGCCGACCCTTTTTTTACTGATGGGCAACAACCTTTTGCCAGGACTGTAGAGCCTGATAAATATCCAGTATTCATTTATATGTCACAAATTGATGAACATCACCACCGCGTAGCTTATGCCAAAATAAAGTTCAGGCCTGAGGAAGCAAAAAAATGGATACTGGCAATTACCGAAGACCTTACCGACGATGAACTGAATGAGCTTGGTGAAGACGAATTTTACGGCTTTCCTGTAGAGTCAGGCCTTGCAGCATTCCTTGATGCGCAGACTAACGAAGAGCTTGTAGCCAAAATTGATGAAGTACAGGCCGATAAACCTGAGTCTAATTATTATGATGAAGTACTGGCTGATGAATTCAGGGAGTACTCGGGCAAGAATGAATTTTCCAGGGCTTTAGGCGACTGGAACGATCATCACCCAAACAAAGATTCTGACAATAATGTTATTATGTTCGCCTCAGGCTGGGGCGACGGCTATTACCCTGCCTACTGGGGCCTTAATGAAGAAGGCGCAACCATAGAGCTGGTAATAGACTTTTTGCTTAATGATTTTGAAGGTGATGATGATGATGCCGAATTTTTTGATGAAGACGAAATGTAATGTTTTGCTAGTATAACAGCCGCACCTCTTTAATGCCGTAAGATGCTATAGTATCATCTTCAAGCAAAACTTCGAGGTTGCCACTGTGCGTAACACCTTGTATAATACCCATGAACTTTTGATGATTTTTTTCAAACGGCATGGGTATCCCTTTTTTATAGAGCTTGTTGTGATATTTTTCCCAAATTCCTGCGCTTCCGTTGTTTAGCAAGGCCGATACGTTTTGCCTGAGGCTGTTCACAATACTCTGCATTAGGG
>JAEWKB010000139.1 GCA_023386255.1 Bacteroidota bacterium | reverse complement strand
AAGCCCGACAGTGCCCTGAGCCTCATAAAGCAGACTTTGAGAAATGCCCGGGGCGCTCATGATACAGTATGGGGAAATACCTACAACCTGTACGGCATGTATTATGGGCAAAAGGGAAATCCGGATTCTTCGATCTTCTATTTCCGCAAATCTTTGTCATATATAGATGATTATCCCAGAAACAAGGTGCGCAGCCTGCTGAACATGTCTATCGGATACAGAAATAAAGGGGATTATAAAACTTCAATAAACTTTATTGAAGATGCCCTTGAAATAAATAAGAAGATAAAGAACAATACCGGCATTGCCATGGCCTATGGAGAGCTTGCCTCTAACTATACCTTAATGGGCGACCTGGATAAATCGGTAGATTATTTACTAAAATCAATCACGATACTTAAAAGTGAAAAGAATACCAAACAGCTTGTGGCAGTAAAGCAGAAACTTGGCAATACCTACTTAAAAAAAGGCAACTATAAGTTTGCCATTGACCTGTACAATGAGTGCCTTTCTGAATTTAAAGCTTTGGGTAATGATAAAAATTATTACCTGACACACCTTAATGTGGCCGAAGCCAACATTCAGCTTAATAATTTAAACCAGGCAAAAAATTCTTTAAAAGAGGCTGCTGCCGGCCTTGAAAAATTTGGGGATAAAGAACTGATAGGTATAACATATTCTAAACTTGGAAACATTGAACGCATACAGGGCAATGAGGGTAAAGCCATAAATTTTTATGAAAAAGCCTTTAATTACTTAATTGCAAGCAAGTCTACCCACATATTACGAATTGGCGCTGAATATATAAACCTTCTTAACAACAGCCATGATCATCAAAAGGCGCTTGCCGTAGCAACAGCAATAGACGGTACCAACATGATAAAAGTTGCAAATGATGCAGACAAGATGGAGTATCATAAAGCTAAAGCCGCAACCTATAGCGCAAACAATGATGATAAAAAAGCCATTGAGGCGTATAAAAAAACCATAGCCATGATGGATTCTATGTCTGTGAAAGAAAAAGAAACAGCAGTAGAGGAAGTGCAGGCAAAATTCCAGACTGAACTCCAACGGGAAAAAAACCTTGTGCTGGAAGCGAATAACAAGGCTTTGAAAAAAACCGTGGAGACAGAACAGCGCCTTATGCTTGCCTACATAATTGGCAGCATAGTGGTTATAATCATGATATTATCATTGTTGCGGAGCGCCAGGCTGCGGAATAAGCTGCAACGGGAAGCCATTAAAACTGTAGAGGCTGAAAACAACCTTATAAAGCAGCAGCGGGAGCATGAACAGGAACTCCTGAATGCACAAAAAGAACTGGTTAATGAAAAGCAGCGGGAGCTTACCTCAAAGGCATTGCAAATGGCTAACTACCAGGACAGCTTAAATGAAATTATTGAAAAGTGTAACAACGCACAGTACAGTAAAATCAGCGAGGTAAAGAAAGACCTTCATTTACTCCTGAAACATAAGGATTACTGGAAACAGTTTGAAACCCGCTTTAATAACCTTCATCCGGAGTTTAACAGTACCCTTTCGTCCAGATTCTCTAAGCTGACTAAAAATGACATTGAATTTTGCTCCTTGCTTAAATTGAACCTTTCGAATAAGGAAATTGCATCGCTGCTCCAGATCTCTCACGAAAGTGCCATCACGAAAAAATACAGGATCAAGAAGAAAATGGAAATCAATGATGATGCAGAATTTGAAAAACTAATTATGGAGCTTTAGGCCGCATCTTGCTTTGGAGCCTGTCTATAGCTATATAGACACATTGTCTAAAATATTAGTTACCAGCAATCTAAATAGTTTAATTATATTAAATTGTCTATATTTTGTCTATTAAAATTTTGTTAATTTTTAATAGATTTTAATTTCCTTTGCTTCATCAAATGTTATCGGCGTCTTTTATTAGCCTTCCTATAATAACTTATTAAGTGCTATTTATATTTTAAATATCAATTGTGCCCCCACATTGATTAAATGGCCCCCAACAGGCATAAAGATACTTGTTAAATATATCTTAACGCAGAATCCTCCAAATGGCTTAAGATAGACGACAAGTGTCTTTTATACTGCCTGAAACACAAGCATTTATCCAACTATAACGTTTGCGTAAGGAACTCATAAAAAAATCTTAAATTTTAACATAATTTTATTTTTTTGTAATCAAATAGTGCAGTACATTTGCACCCGCAACCAAACTTAGTTATGTCCCCCATAACTATCTACAATTTAAAGAATTACTAAATGAAAAAAACATTACTACTGCTAATGCTATGGCCACTTTTTGCCTTAGCACAAAATTCTTCGGAACTATTAGTTCGATGGGAAGGTACAAGAATAGGCTGGAGCGCCCCTACTACTATTCCGGTGTACTACTACAACAACCCAAACGGAACACTTACAACCCCAACAGCCCTTTCGTCAACCAACATATCGGGCAACGGGATATCGTTTAACTCTTTTGATCAATACACGGGCTACAGCAGTAACAATTGGCCGACAGCCAATTTAATTGATTATTCTAAGTACTATCAGGTAACGCTCACTGCAGGTTCAGGCAAAATGATCACTTTAAAACATTTCATGTTCAATTATGACGGTTATGTTTCATCTTACAGGATCATGTACCAAAAATCTTCAACAGGAGCCCCTTCTGATGCAAGTTTTGGAACAAGCGGAACCCTTTTAAAAACAGGAGCAAACGCTACAACAAGCAATAACACAAACATAGCCTGCCCTTTTAACGCGGGTGTTTACCTGAATCCGGGTGAAACATTATATGTAAGGATTTATGGCTACAATGTTGACCAGTATAATAACAAGTGGTTCCTTAAGCAGGGTAACCCGGTAAACGAGGCTGCTAATACCGGCAGTGTTGGCCCCGCACTTTATGGAGTAGTTAGCAATGCAGGCGGTGTAGTTGCAGCAGCTGACTCTAAAACCACCATCGAAAACCAGGCTGTAAACATTGATGTACTTGCTAACGACTCAGCTACTAACACTACTTTTGCCACGGTAACAATTGATACGCCATCAGCAAACGGTACAGCTGCGGTACAGCCTAATAAAACCATTACTTTTACACCGGCAACAGGATTTTTTGGCACCACTACTTTTAAGTATAGGGTTTCCGGAACAGACGGATCTAACAGTATGGCAACAGTAACTGTTACTGTTAATCCTTTTGCATCACCAACAGCTAATGCAGATACTGCTACTACAGGCCAAAACATACCTGTTACTGTAAATGTACTGGCAAACGATACAGCAGGCGATGGCACCATTACAGGTGTTACCATAACAGGGCAGCCTGCCAACGGTACTGCTGCAGTAAACGGAAATAATATTGTTTACACCCCTGCACCAACCTTTACGGGCACTAACAATATTCAATACAAAGTTACCGACAGCAATAACAAGTTTGCTATAGGAACACTTACCGTAACCGTAGTTGCAGTACAGCCTGCAGCAGCGGTGAACGATGTGGTTTCAACAGCTAAGAATACACCTATAACAATAGCGGTAACAGGTAATGATACCATGGGCAACAGCGCTATGACATCACTTGTGGTAGCATCAAACCCGGCTAACGGTACTGCTGTGGTATCAGGTACAGGCATACTTTATACTCCTGCTAATAATTTTGTTGGCACAGATTCTTTTACCTATACCATAACCAATGCATACAATACTTCATCTACTGCTACCGTAACTGTTAATGTGCTGCAGCCTGCCCCAACAGGAGCACTTTGCGGAACCTATTACATTGGTACAGGCGGAGACTTTACAACTATAACCGCAGCAGTAAACGCATTAAACCAATACGGTGTTTCATGCCCTGTTACTTTTTTGCTAACCAACACTTTATATAAAAATATTGGCAATGGCAACAATCCAAACTCTGAGGTATTCCCAATAACTATAAACCAGTTTGCAGGCAGCTCAGCAAGCAATACGGTAACTTTTAAACCGGCCCCTAACAAAAATGTACGCATTGAGGCATTCAGGGATAATGCTACCGGTGAGTACACAGGTGTGCCTGCTGTATTTAAGCTGAACGGAGCCGATAATATTATTTTTGACGGAAGTAATGTTGATGGCGGCACAACACGTAACATGTTTATAGTAAACAGCAGCTTTACCGGAGCTGTTGGCGGAGCTAACGACTATTCTGACCGGGCTGTTATAT
>JAEWKB010000049.1 GCA_023386255.1 Bacteroidota bacterium | reverse complement strand
GGCATAGCCTGCATGTGGTGTGCGACCTTACACTGGCCAGCAAGGAACATGCTATATTTAAGCAGACTGATGCTGATGTTACCAGCTTTGACGGTGGCTATGGTTCTGCGTACCTTGCTAAAATGGTAGGGCAGAAGAGGGCAAGGGAAATTTTCTTCCTGGGGAGGAACTATTCGGCGCAGGAAGCTTATGAGATGGGTATGGTAAACGCTGTTATACCTCATGCCGAGCTTGAAGATACTGCTTATGAATGGGCGCAGGAAATACTGGGCAAATCGCCAACAGCCATAAAAATGCTGAAATTTGCCTTTAACCTTACTGATGACGGTATGGTGGGCCAACAGGTTTTTGCCGGTGAAGCCACACGCCTTACTTATATGACAGAAGAAGCAAAAGAAGGGCGTGATGCCTTCCTTGAAAAGAGGAAGCCTAATTTCAGGGATATTAAATGGATACCGTAGATTACTGCCTATGGAAAATTTTACCAATGAAGTTATAGATACCGCCGCACTTCCGCGTTTTGAGGAGGTGCAGCTTACCCCGCTACACCCTGAATACTGGAAGATAATAGTTGCCAACCTGTGTATTACATTTTTTTGCATAGGTATTGCAGCTTCGGCAGCTATTTTTTTTATAGAAGAATTGCAGCCATATATTGTTCCTGTTTCCGTAGTTTATGCTATTGTGCTGTTAATTACTTTTATCCTGTACCACATTAGTTTTAAAAACAGGGGTTTTGCTTTTCGTACACACGATGTTATTTACCGCAGTGGCGCTATAGGTATTACAACAACCATTATACCTTATAACAGGGTACAGCATGCTGCTTTGCACGAAGGCTGGCTGGCAAGGTATTTTGGGCTGGCATCGGTTGAAATATTTACCGCAGGCGGGGCAAACAGCGAAATGAAAATTCCGGGAATACAGAAAGAACAGGCCGAAAATATTAAACAGCTTTTAATGGGTAAAATTCAGGATGAAGTAAGCCATGAAGAATGATTTCAGCCATCCGCAGCGGCAATCACTGGTAGGGGTGGTGGTAATGTTTACCGACACTTTTCAGCAATATGCGCGTGCATTGTGGCCGTTGCTTATTATTGTAGCCTTAAGACTGGACCAGTTTGATAAATTACACATTGGCCTTAGTATTGCCGGAATTGTGCTGTTGGGTGGAGCCATTGCTTACCTGCAATACCTTAATTTTACCTTTCACCTGGATGAAGATAATGAGGAATTTGTAATTAAAAAAGGGGTAATAAATAAGAGCCGCCTGGCCATACCCCTTGATAAAATTCAGCAGGTAAATATCAATCAATCTATAATTCAGCGTATAATAGGGGTACATGCCCTTGAGGTTGATACGGCAGGAAGTGGTAAAAAAGAAGTTTCAATACGCGCCATTACACATGATATTGCCCTCTCGCTAAAGGCACGTTTGCTGGAAGGGTCGGCACCAAAACCTGCAGAAAATGGAGATGATACGAAAGAAGCAGTGCCGGTTGGTGAGCATCCTTTCATTCAGATAAGCTTTTTAAGCCTCCTGAAAACAGGTATAACATCTAATTATGTGCGCAGTTTTGCACTGCTTATAGCCTTTTTCATTACTGCCTTTCAGTATATAGAAGATTTTATAACGTATGCTGACATTGAAGATGATCCGCTGGATCAGTATATAAATGCCGAAGTAGTACTTAAATTCGTAGTATTTATTATTGTGGCCATTTTAATGCTTACGCTGGTGGTAAATTTATCCCGTACCATAATTAAATATTTTGATTTTAAGATCACAAAGCAGCAAAACTCATTATTATTGTCCTATGGTCTTCTAAACACAAAAAACACAATCATACGTCCTGAAAAGGTACAGATACTTACAATTGGGCGTAATTATTTCCAGAAGAAACTTAACATCCTGGATCTGAAAATAAGGCAGGCCTTAGGAGATGAGTTTGAGCCGAACAGCAGAAAATTGATAATTGAGATACCGGGCTGTAGCGAGCAGGAGAAAGATGT
This sequence comes from Bacteroidota bacterium, assembly GCA_023386255.1. Classification (GTDB taxonomy): domain Bacteria; phylum Bacteroidota; class Bacteroidia; order Flavobacteriales; family Flavobacteriaceae; genus Flavobacterium. The sequence goes on along the minus strand of JAEWKB010000049.1, from coordinate 2,241 downwards.
ACTGCTGCAGTTCCTCCTTGAAAAGATTCCGCAAAGGGGAACAATGCTAAAACCCAACTACAGGAAATTTGTATTTAATTTCTTTAAGGTTGTACTACTACCTGTAGGGATATATTTGCTGATTGGCAGGTTTATTTTCCCTTACCTTTTTGAATACCTCATGTTTGTTCCTGTGTATGTTATATTTGTTACGCTACTGGTTTATTTCGGCTATAGGAACAACAGGCTATTTGTGGATAGTGAATTTATAATCTGTCAGCATGGAGCCTGGGATGTTGATAATGATTTCCTGGCGCCTCATAAAATTCAGGCAATTGTAACGCACCAGTATTTTTGGCAGAAGCGTGCTGATGTAGGGTCATTGATTTTATGCACAGCCGGAGGAGATGTAAACTTTGGTGTAGCCAATTATACTAAAATTAAGCACCTGGTTAACCAATGGCTTTTCCAGGTTGAGACCAGTAAAAAACACTGGATGTATTAATAAACAAAAAAAATTATGTCTCATATAAAAGCATGGCTTGAAGCTGCACGGTTAAGAACACTTCCATTATCGGTCTCCGGTATATTGGTGGGTAGTTTCTATGCTTTTTCACAAGGACTTACCAATTGGTATATCCTTAGTTTTTCCCTCCTTACAACATTAGGACTGCAGGTACTTTCCAACTTTGCCAACGATTATGGCGACGGCGTTAAAGGCACTGATAATGAACACAGGGTAGGGCCGCAAAGGGCTATACAAAAAGGAGCCATAACCATACAGGCCATGAAAAATGGAATTATACTAACTTCGATGCTTACCCTAGCTTCGGCAGTAACTCTGATATATTTATCTTTTGGCCGTGAAAACTTTGGGTACTCGTTATTCTTTTTCTTCTTAGGCTTGGCTGCTATTGCTGCTGCCATTAAATATACAGTAGGCAGTTCAGCGTACGGCTACAGAGGGCTTGGCGATGTATTTGTATTTATATTTTTTGGGCTGGTAAGTGTTTTAGGCTGTTATTTCCTGTATGCTAAAAGTATCGATAAGCTGCTTATACTTCCCGCAATATCAATAGGCTTACTAAGTGTGGCAGTACTAAACCTTAACAACATGCGCGATCAGTTAAGCGATGCCATGGCCGGCAAAAATACATTGGTGGTGCAAATGGGGCCCGAAAAAGCTAAGGTGTATCATTTTTCTATAGTTATAATTGCACTGATATTGGTTTTAATCTTTGCAGTCTTATATGGTTTTAATCCCAAACAATATTTATTTTTAATTGCCTATATCCCGCTGATAAAGCATTTGGTAACAGTGAGAAAAAATACAGTTCCTCGGGAACTTGATCCGGAGCTGAAAAAGGTGGCATTAAGTACATTTTTGCTTTCGGTACTTTTGTGTATTGTATTACAATTTTAATAACAACAACCAAACTACTATAATTATGAAAATTACTTTTTTAGGGCACGCCAGCCTGGCAATAGAAGTAGGGGGCAAACATATAATTGTTGATCCTTACATTACAGCTAACGAAGCTGCTTCTCATATTGATATCATGCAGCTTAAAGCGGATTATATTCTGATTACCCATGCACATGGCGACCATATACTGGATGTTGAAGCCATTGCTAAGAACACAGGGGCAACTATAGTATCTAACGCCGAGATAGCCGGGTATTACGAGAAAAAAGGATATAAATCGCATATGATGAACCATGGCGGAAGCTGGAACTTTGATTTTGGTAAAGTTAAATATGTAGTGGCGCATCATTCAAGCTCTTTTCCTGATGGTACTTATGGCGGCAACCAGGGAGGTTTTGTAATTGAAGGGGAACACAAAAATATATATATTGCCGGTGATACAGCTGTTACCTTTGATATGAAGCTGATACCTATGCGAACAAAACTCGACCTGGCCATATTGCCAATAGGCTCTAACTTCACCATGGATGTTGAAGATGCCATAATAGCCTCTGATTTCCTGGAGTGTGATAAGATATTGGGTTACCACTATGATACTTTTGGCTATATTAAAATAGATAAGGAAGAAGCTATTAAGAAATTCTTTAATAAAGGGAAAGACCTTATGCTGTTAAATATTGGAGAGTCTATTGAATTATAGTGAAGGCTACTTATAAAAAATATATACTTAACTTCAGGCGGCCGAGTGGCACTTCCCGTGGCGTACTTACTGAAAAGGAAACATGGTTTATTATCCTTGAAAAAGATGGTAAGCGCGGCATAGGCGAGTGTGGCTT
>JAEWKB010000284.1 GCA_023386255.1 Bacteroidota bacterium | reverse complement strand
GAGGGATTCGAACCCCCGACCCTCTCGGTGTAAACGAGATGCTCTGAACCAACTGAGCTAATCGCCCGTATTGCGAGTGCAAATATAGATTGTTTTTTAGTAATTGCAAATAAATATTTAAAAAATTACAAAATTTCTGCTACTACAAACGTGCTTCCGCCAATGTATATAAAATCTTCTGCAGCCGAATCCTGTAAGGCTTGTTTGTAAGCCTCTGCAACCGAAGTATATACTGATCCATGCAAGCCTAATGCTTTTGCCTCACTTTGCAGCTTTACAGCATCAAGCCCTCGCGGAACATCAGGCCTGCAAAAGTAATAAATGGCTTCGGCAGGCAGTAAAGGCAAGATATCAGTTAGGTCTTTGTCATTCACTACGCCAAAAACCACTCTCAGCTGTTTGTATTTTTGTTTCTTTATTTGTGCAATAACCATTTTTAAGCCATGGCTGTTGTGGGCGGTATCGCATATAGCTGTGGGTTGGGTATGTAGTTGCTGCCACCTCCCGGCAAATCCTGTGTTCATAGACACGTTCAGTAGCCCGCGCCTAATATGTTCTTCTGACACCGGGAAAAATGGCTGTAGGGCTTCTATGGTTTTAATAACTGCCTTTTTATTCTGATGCTGGTAATCACCTAACAAATCTGATGGATAATCCTGTACAACTTCATCAGAAGCAAAATAAACAGGAGAGTGGCAATCGGCTGCCTTAGCTACAAAAACAGGTTTGGTCTCAGAGATGTACTCCCCAATTACTACAGGAACTCCCGGCTTAATTATACCGGCTTTTTCAAATGCTATCTGTTCTGGTGTGTCTCCTAAAAACTGGGTATGATCCATGCCGATATTAGTTATTACAGAGACAAGAGGTGTAATTATATTAGTTGAATCAAGCCTGCCGCCAAGGCCGGTTTCTATAACGGCTATATCAACATTTTCATGAACAAAATAATCAAAGGCAAGGCCTACTGTCATTTCAAAGAAGCTTAGCTGCTGCTCTTCAAAAAAACCTTTATGCTTTTCTATAAACTCACAAACAAATCGTTCCGTAATAACATGGCCATCAATTCTAATGCGCTCACGGAAATCCTTAAGGTGGGGCGAAGTGTATAGGCCAGTCTTATAACCGGCTTCCTGCAGTATAGATGCCAGCATATTTGATACTGAGCCCTTGCCGTTTGTTCCGGCTATATGTATTGTCTTTATTTTTTTTTCAGGATGCCCTAAATATTCTGCCAGCAGAAGTGTGTTAGTAAGGTCTTTTTTATATGCCGTAGCTCCCTGCTGCTGGTACATGGGCAGGCGGCTGAACATCCATTGTAACGTTTCGTTATAATCCATAAATAAAAAATGGCAGATATATCTGCCATTATATTTTAATATTATACCAACTGGTTCAGTGCAATTTCAAAAGCAGTCCGGCTTATATTAGTTTTAGTGCTATTTTGCTTATGCACCTTTTCAATGGCTTTGCCTATGGTTTCAGATGTGTCATTAAAAATAGCTTCGTCAGTCATTTGTACTTTTTTCTCCATAAAATAGGCAAATACCCTGGCCATGCCACAATTAGATATAAAATCCGGAATAAGGCTCACCTTAGCATCGGTAGCTTCCATAATAGGCCCGAAGAAAATTTCTTTGTCGGCAAAAGGCACATTGGCACCACAGGAAATAACTTCAAGCCCTGCAGCTATCATATTATCAATTTGTTCTTTAGTTACCAGTCTTGATGCCGCGCATGGTGCAAAAATTTCGGCTCCTGTTTTCCATATTTCTTCATTAATCTGCTCAAACGGAATCATGTTTTCGGCTACAAGCTTGTTTCCGTCTTTGTTTAAGAACATATTGCGGATTTCTTCAAATGTAAAGCCGTCTGTGCTGATAACACCACCGTCACGATCTATTATTCCGGCAATTTTAACGCCCATTTCAGCCAAATAGAATGCTGCTGCAGAGCCAACATTACCAAAACCCTGTATAATGGCTTTTTTGCCTTTTACAGATCCGCCATAAATTTTATAATAATGCCTTACCGCCTCGGCAACTCCATATCCGGTTATCATGTCGGCCACTGTATATTTCCTGTTAACGTCGGGCGAGAAAACAGGGTTTTCAATTACCTTTACCACACCTTGGCGCAGCTGGCCTATCCTGTTAATCTTGTCGGCATCACTGGGCCTGAAGTGCCCCGTAAAAACGCCTTCCTGCGGGTGCCACACACCACACTCTTCGGTCATTGGTATTACTTCATGTATTTCGTCAACATTCAGGTCGCCGCCGGTACCATAGTAGCTTTTTAAAAGCGGAGATACTGCTTTATACCAACGCTGCAGTACACCATGCTTACGAGGGTCATTAGGGTCAAAATTTATACCTGATTTAGCGCCTCCGATGGCAGGGCCTGAAACTGAAAATTTAACCTCCATGGTTTTGGCAAGAGAAAGTACTTCGTTCATGTCAAGGCCTTTCCTCATACGTGTACCGCCGCCGGCAGCACCGCCACGCAAAGAATTAATTACTGTCCATCCTTCAGCTTCGGTTTCAGTGTCTTTCCAGTTAAATATTATTTCAGGTTGCTTATTTTCGAATTTGCTTAATAAATCTTTCATTTGTTGTGTTTTTTGAAATCAGCACAAATATATAAAACAAATAAATGAAAATTCTGTATCTATAAGCTTAAACAGTAAAAAGTACTTCGATGGTAGATCCGGTTCCGGGAGAAGATTCTATAGTAAGGTTTCCGTTAAGGGAAGCAGCTCTTTTCCGTAGGTTTCTTATTCCTATGCCTCCTTTAGTTTTGTCGGGATTAAAACCTATCCCGTCATCTGTAACTTTAACCGAAATTGTATTTCCTTCTTTTTTAACCTCTACATGCGCGTGCTTAGCCTTCGAATATTTATTAATGTTTTGCAGTGCCTCCTGAATAATCCTGTACACATTTACTTTAATAACATTTGACATGGCTTCCCAGTCAATATCACCATCAATATCTAAATCAAAAAGTGTATTAAAATTATTTTTTTGCGAATTAACCATAAATTCAAGTAAGGTGCTAAAGCTTTTGTCACCCTGAAATATGGCATTCCTGCTCAGGTCATGTGATACACCCCGAATTTCCTGTTCTACATTCTGGAGTTCTTTTATGT
>JAEWKB010000180.1 GCA_023386255.1 Bacteroidota bacterium | reverse complement strand
GCCTTATTGATACTAAAGAAATCTTTAGTAATATGCCCAAGGCATTCGGTGTGCGTACCGTGCCCGTGCGGATTGAAAAATATGTTGTTGAAGTTGGTAGATGACCCCTCGCTTACCCTGCCTGTCCAGTCGCCCATAGTTACAGGCTCTATTACCGGCCTGTCAATATACCACGCGATGGGGTTGTTTTCATCTGCAGTAAGCGGGATGGATATATCTATGGGTTGGGAAAGGTCAACTTTAAAAGTCGCATTATTATGGCTGATTGTAGCTTTCATTGGGCTGTGGTTTCAGTCCAAATTTATAAAAAACAGGTCACTTGCAATCCCGTCAGTCAAAAACTTTCCTTTTTTGGTTGCTTTAATAATTCCGTCTTCATTTACTAAATACCCATGCAGTATATGCTTTTCGGCGTCTTTTAGTAAATGCTCCTTGTATGGCTTCCCAAACTCAACTTCAACTCTCTCTAGAGGAACACCCCAAATAGTTCGCAACCCGGTCATTATATACTCATTGTACCTGTCAGCTATTGTAAGCTTTTCTTTTTCGATGGGAAGCTCTCCCGCCTGAAGTGCCTTCAGGTAAAGGGTGTTGTTGGAAACATTCCATCCACGGGAGATACCGTCATAACTATGTGCCGACGGCCCTATACCCAGATATTTTTTACCCAGCCAATAGGCTGTATTGTTCTTGGAGAAATAGCCTTCTTTCCCGAAGTTGGACAGCTCGTAATGAATAAAGCCGTTTGCCTCCAGCTTATCCACGAGCAGCATAAAATGTTCCTGCGCCGCTTCATCGCTGGGTGCTGACACCATTCCTTTCTGCACCAGTTTGTGCAGTGCGGTTTTGGGCTCAACAGTAAGTGCGTAGCTTGAAATGTGCGGCACACCAAAAGACAATGCCTTCTCTACATTTTGCAGCCACCTTTCATTACTCATGCCCGGAATGCCGTAAATAAGGTCGACGGAAATATTATCAAAATGTTTTACCGCTTCCGCAAGGCATGCTTCGGCTTCTATAGCATTATGCGCACGGTTCATCATCTTCAGGTCATCTTCAAAAAAAGACTGGATGCCGATGCTTAACCGGTTGACCGGACTATTTGTTAATTCGGCAATACGTAAAGCTGACAAATCATCCGGATTGGCTTCCAGCGTTATTTCAGGATCAGGTATAACAGTAAAATTTTGATATACCGCATTAATGAGAAACTGTATCTGATCATTGGTTAATACGGAAGGGGTTCCGCCACCAAAATATATAGTCTCTATAGTTTCACTTTGCAGTTCATCTTTACGCAGGTTGATTTCTTTAGCAAGCGCTTCTACCATAGCGTCCCGGTTTTTCATGGAAGTTGAAAAATGGAAATCGCAGTAATGGCACGCCTGCCTGCAAAAAGGAATATGGATATAGATGCCTGCCATAAGTGATGATGAGCCTTATTTTATCCTGTCGGCATTTTGTTTTATAAAAGCATCCCAACCGGAATAGCTTTTGCCGATTACCGTTTTGCCCGAATTAAAGAAATGGCATACTGCCGCCGCAAGCCCATCGGTACTATCCAGATTTTTGGGCAGTTCCTTAAGCCCCAGCAACTGCTGCAGCATTTTAGCTACCTGCTCTTTACTGGCGGCACCATTGCCTGTTATAGCCATTTTTATTTTCTTAGGCTCGTATTCTGTTATAGGTATCTGGCGCGATAGGCCTGCCGCCATAGCCACGCCCTGTGCCCTGCCCAGCTTCAGCATTGATTGCACGTTCTTCCCGAAAAAAGGCGCCTCAATGGCAATTTCATCGGGGTGGTGTGTATCTATAAGCTCAATTGTCCGCTCAAATATTACACGCAGCTTCACATAATGATCATCATACTTGCCCAACTGGAGCTCGTTAAGCTGCAGGAACTCCATTTTTTTGTTAATGACCTTTATTAGGCCGAAACCCATTATGGTTGTGCCGGGATCAATACCTAATATGATGCGTTCGTGTGACAAAGGGAATGATGAATTATTGTTTTGCAAAGCTACGGAAATAGCTGTAGCTTATTTATTTTTCCACGTTCAGAATTACCGGCAGGATAAATTGTGTAGTTACGGGCACGCCTTCTTTTTGCGCGGGCTCAACTTTAGGGAAGTCAGCCAGGCGCGCCTGGAGTATGCTGTCTATTTTAATTTTATTGTAAACCGTGCTGTCCTGCGGGAACTGTGGTTCAAACTTCAGCGTGGCATCAGGAAGTACAGTAACTTTCACCTGTATAGTGTCGGCTTTAGGATAAAGTGCAGAGAGGGTATCAACATCCAGACGTTCCTGTATCAGGCGTGTCATGGAGGAAAAGAAACACTCTTTACGCTGTTCGTTGTTTAGTACGCCTTCACATTCGGCAATGGTAGGATAGGTTGTAACTTCTTTCCAGTTGATCTCCTTAAGGCGTTTCTGCAGCAGTTCTTCTTCGTCGGGCACCTGCCTGTCAAAAAGCTGGCAGGAAGCCAACAGCAGCAACAAGAGTAAGCCGAGTATTTTCTTAATGTGAAGATTGACCATAGTTATGGTCAAAAATAACGAAAATATTTTAAGAAGATAAACCGGGAGGATACAGAAGGTATAAAATCAAAAAAGCCCTCCATAAAAATGGAAAGCTTTTCATTGGTCTAACTACTAAACCTACCGCTCGCGCGGCATAAACAACACAACTAATCTTAGATACCTTCTTGGGGCAAAAAAGCCTTTCTTTCGAAAGGCTTTCCCCAATTTAGCGGTCTGGACGGGACTCGAACCCGCGACCCCGTGCGTGACAGGCACGTATTCTAACCAACTGAACTACCAAACCAGCGCTTAATTGCGAGTGCAAATATAGGACAGTTTTCTGTCTTTGCAAATGTTTTTCAATAAAAATTTGAACTTTTTTTAGCCAGCTTAGCCAAACTTTTGTTTCTCAACAAGGTACGTGGTCAATATTTTTTCAAAATTTTCATGCACCGAAACCGGCACATAGTTAATTTTATACTGAATACAGGTATCGGCAATAGTTTTAAAGTAGCTGTCAACCTGCTTTTCGTACTCTTCTTTTACATTTTCTGCAAATAGATTCACCTCTTCACCTGTTTCAACATCAATAAATTTACGCGGATTATTGTCAAAATCAAAACTAAATTCGGTTTTTTTATCAATAACATGAAACAGCACCACCTTATGCTTGTTATGTTTCAGGTGTTGTAATGCATTAAAAAGTGCTTCATCATTGCCGGGCTGGAACATATCGGTAAACAAGATGATCATGGAGCGGCGGTGCATTTTCTGCGCTATCTGGTGCAAAAAAGTAATCGTATCGGTAGTTTTGGACGTTGTGGGCTTTGACAATACACCTTCAAGCTTATCCAGCAGCATCCTGTGGTGCCTGCCGCTGCCTTTTTCAGGCGCATAGAACTCATAGTTGTCCGAATAGATGCTCATGCCTACCGCATCACGCTGGCGTTTTAGCAGATCCATTAAAACCGCCGAAGCCAGCACTGAAAAACCTATCTTGCTTTCATAAAACAGTTGTCCGTCTTTTAAAGGCGGATAATGCATAGATGAGGAGTTGTCCAGTATAATATGGCAACGTAGGTTGGTTTCTTCTTCAAAGCGTTTTGTATAGAGCCTGTCGGTCTTGGCAAAAAGTTTCCAGTCGATATGCTTGGTGCTTTCCCCTGCATTGTAAATTTTATGCTCCGCAAATTCTGACGAAAATCCATGGAAAGGACTTTTATGCATCCCGGAAATAAAACCTTCCACAATTTGGTTGGCTAAAAGCTCAAGATGCCCAAAGCCCGATATTTTTTCTAACTGTCCTTCTATCTTCATATCTCAAATGTATGAAATTTGAAAATATAATGCTTCAATCCCGGCTTTATTGGAAATAAAAAAGCCCCTGCTTTCACAGAGGCTACTATCTAAGGCAATAGATAATATTATAGTAATGCGTCTATAGCATTAGTGTATGTTTGTTTTGGAGCCACACCTACCTGGCGGCCTACTACTTCTCCATTTTGAAAAACAAGTACTGTTGGTATGTTCCTTACACCGTATTTAGCAGCAAATTCCTGGTTGGCATCAACATCAACTTTACCAACTACGGCTTTACCCTCATATTCCGAGCTAATCTCATCAATGATTGGTCCTACCATACGGCATGGGCCACACCATGCTGCCCAAAAATCTACTAATACAGGTTTATCTGATTTTAATACCACTTCTTCAAAAGTAGCATCTGTTATTGCTTGTGCCATTATAATTTCTTTTAAATGATGAAACAAATTTACGTATTAATACCTAAAGATTAAGTTAAACCTATATTAGATTTAGTTATAAGCCCATAGATAAAATTTATTAAGAATTTTAGTTCAGCTTGAAGCTTACCTGAAGTTTCTCCAGCTCCTGCAGCAGTTCATTTGATATTTGCACCTTCAGCTTGCGGCTCGGCATTGTAAGCTTTGTAACCACCTGTATGTCTTCCACATCGGTTACTACGGCTTCATCCATCTCTACTGCCTCCACGTCAGCATCCATATCATCTTCAGCCGCAACCAGAACCTTACTTTCTACCTGAACCTGCTTTTTAACCTTCTCAATCTCCATCACTTCAAACTGTACCGAATGATCGCCTTTGCTGCCTGTAAACAACTGGTGCAGCTTCATTATCTGGTTCTCCTGTAGCTCAGCCACATTAAACTGTATAATAAGCTTCTTTGCAAAAGTTGTTAGTACATCCTGCAGGTATTGTATGGTTACAAACTGCAGCCTTGGCTCTCCCCGCTTACCTTCGGCATTAACCCAGCCTTCACGTACCATTACTTTAATATAGGTAAAATTGTTACCTATAAGGAAATGCCTGAACTTTAGGTATTCCTCTCCATATATCCTGAACTCATAACTTTCGTCATATCCTTCCAGCAGGAATGACGCCCAGCCTTTGCCGTTCTTAGCCACTTTATGTTGAACGTTTGAAATTATCCCTCCAAAGCTCAGGTTCTTATTTACATGCTGCTCGAGGTTCTTAAGCGCATCAAGCCTTGAGTTGCAAAAATATTTCATCTCAAACCTGTAATCATCCAGCGGATGGCCCGAAATGTAGATACCTACAACCTCCCGCTCCTTAGCCAGCTTCTCCATGGTGCTCCATTCTTCGCATGGCGGTACTACCGGCTCGGGTATCTGCACCTCGCTTGCTTCGCCAAAAAGGCTAACCTGGCTGGAGTTTTCATTCTCCTGGAACTTAGATCCATAACGCATTGCCTTCTCCAGGAAAGAAATATTCTCGCTGCTGTCCATGTGGAAATACTGCGCACGGTGTGTGTTGGTAAAGCAGTCAAAGCCTCCCGCAAGCGCCAGGTTTTCAAATGCTTTTTTATTGGCCGCACGCAGGTCTATACGCTTGGCAAGGTCGAAAATCGATTTATATTTTCCGTTCTTCCTGTTCTCTACAATAGTATCTACCGCACCGGCGCCCACACCCTTTATAGCACCCATACCAAAACGTACCGCGCCCTGGTCGTTTACCGTAAACTTGTAATAGGATTCATT
>JAEWKB010000162.1 GCA_023386255.1 Bacteroidota bacterium | reverse complement strand
CGTATGGGCCTGTGGGCAGTGCTGTTTTGTATCCTTTGGGAAAAGGTACTCATTTAATTATCCCTTTAACGCTATTACAACACCCACCGCAATCCCAACAACTAACGACATTAAAAGTAATACTATGTAACTTAGAAATATCCTGAAGATACGTGTACCTATGCTGAACTTATTAAAAAAGCTGGCATAAACATAAATGGTTACAACCAGGTCCTGGACGAAAGATAAAGTAAGCACTAACCCCATATTTTCACTTTTTTGCCACATATAAAGCAAAGGGAAAAGCAATATCTGGAAAGTTACTTTCATACCGGCAAGAAAAGAGTTTAAAGCCATGTGCTCTACAAAGTTATAACCAGCCTTATAAAAAGCAATCTTTGATGATAATGCATACAATGGGATCATTAACAAGACAACAAGCGTATAGTGCGATGTCATCCAGTTTTGCATGGCCAGCTCCATTGCCTTTGCTTTGCCTTCTGAAGAGTTTACAGGAGCCAAAGGTTTAATATCAAAATAGTGGTAAAGGAAACCATATATAGTTGCCAGGAAAATAACCATAGCTACCGGCTTAAAATAAGTAATGCGCTTCCCTGTAATAAATGCCCTTATTGTTTGCCCCGGCCTTAAAAAAAGTTCCTTTATTGTAAACAGCAAGCCTTTATCTACATGAAGTACGCCATGCTCAACCTCATGCCACACATAGTGCCAGTCCATAGTATGGGTATGGGCTGTCTGACCGCAATTATTACAGTAGTTCCCTTCAAAATCATGTGTGCAGTTTTTACAGGTTGTTGCGTTCATGTGTTCAGTTATTTAAGCTGTAAAAATATTAGATTTTTTATAACAGCAAAATACTTGTTTATAAACTGTTATAAAAAAAGCTGCCCTACGGGGCAGCCTTCCTATTTAAAGACAGGTTTAGTGTTTATTGTTTTATAAACTTTTTGGTGGCCTGCCCCCCATCTCCATTAAGCTTAAGCAGGTAGGTACCTGTTGCAAGCGCAGCTACATTTATAGCAGGGACATCATTTAAATTTCCTTCTAATAATATTTTTCCTGTAATATCTATCACAACATAGTCAGAAAAGTTTGTGCCAGGTGAAAGTTCAAGTGTAAGCACATCACGCACCGGGTTTGGGTATAGTGCTACAATACCGACCCCCGGATTTTTTGTACCCATAGTACAATTGGATCTCATAGTTACCACAATTGGCATGCTTTGCCCAACATTTTCTTCCTGGTCAGGGCACATTGCCGGTGAAGCCCTTACATAATAGGTGCCTGCTTCATGTATTTCATAAGTAGCCGATGTAGCACCGTCAATAGCAACATCATCTTTATACCACTGTATGTTGGCAGTATATGGGCTGTTAACAGTATTGGGATAGGTTGTGCCTTCACATAATTCAAATGATTCGGTATCAGGATTGAAAAAAACATTAGCAGGGTCACCCATTTCGCCAATAACAGTCATTCCGGACCATGCCCAGCTGTCTATCTGTATGGTGTTAGACTCAAAGGTGTTATCTCCCTGGGTAACAACAACTTTAAATACAGCTTGGTCATAAGTATACCAGTCGTAGGTAAAAGACGGCCCGTCAGCCCCGTCTATTGGCTGGAAATCATCTTCAAGAAACCAGTACTTAAAGTACCACTGGTAGCTGTCATAGGTATTATTTTCCACTATAGCCGCAGTACCGTCTGTCCACGGGCAGAGCATGATGTCGCCGGCTATAGTGGGAGCCTGTGCTTTTACTGCCATGCCTGCCAATAGGAATGTAAATAGTAAAATTCTTTTCATAGTTCATTATTTTTTGTGTTGTGTGGCATATGCCGAAACTTTTCATAAAATTAAAGATTTGCTAACGAAGCCTTTCATTTTAAGTAATGATAAAGCGTGACAACAGGCGTGACATATCGTGACAACTATTCTAAAATAATGCCATCCAGGAGTTTACTGTATATGCCTTCAACCATATTAAATATAAGTTGTATATTGACGTACCTATAAAAGAACATTATGCTATATAAATTGCTGCTACTATTGCTTTTCTGCAGTGTTTTGCATGCACAGGAAGATAAAGCAACTCCGAAAATTGCCTTGGGGGTATCCTACGGTTTTGGCAATGAATTTAAGAACATTGATTACAGTTATGCCAACAAGTATATTCAGGGCCAGTTGTACTATAGCCTTAACCCCGGCAGCAAGTGGGAATATATAGTTGCACTGCAGCCCGAAGTTAACTTTGCTACGCACCGGCTGCTTAACCTGTACTTTGTTACGCCAGATGATCCTGATTACATTCAAAAGCGGGAATAATACACCAAACTGAAAGATATACGCGAATACATACTTAATGTGGCTTTTTTTGCCAAACGAAGGGTTACTGCTGAACTTAGCCTGTATGCCATGGCTAATATAGGCCCTATGATAATAGATACTGAAACAGAACGCCTGTCTGAAGGATTTGCATTTTGCGATGTATTTGCGCTTGGTGCCAGCTACAGCTTTAAGAGCTTTATCCTTGATTTGAGGCCTAACATCAGGCATGTATCCAATGCGGGTCTTAACCGGCCAAATTCAGGATACAATTCCTTTAATATTGCCTTTAGTGTAATAGTGCCGCTTAAACTTAAAAGTAGTAGCTAAAAGAAAGGTTGGCGTAATAGTTAGCAGGCAGCCCCGGATAATAATACCGTGGTGCAGCACCGTTAAAGCCTGTAGCATTTACCAATACCATAGAAGCATATTTTGTATCGGTCACGTTATTAACTCCGGCGGATATGTGAGACGTAAAACCTTTAAAAACTTCAAACCTGTAGCCGGCTTTAAGGTTCAGCAGGTGATAAGAATCATTATAAGCCGTGTTGGCATCGTTCATCGGGATACGGTCAACATAATAATAGTCGGATGACAGGTACGCTCCGAAGCCTGTCTGTAACAGCAGCCCTGCATTGATTTTATTTTTAGGAACTCCTGTAAGTTCATTACACGAATAATCTACATCATTGTTCACAAACTCTTTAAACTCATATTTTCCAATAGAAATTGTGGCGTAAGGCTGCAGGGTAAATATCCTGCCCAAATGCCAGTTATAGTTTATCAATGCTTCAATCCCCTGATGAAGCGTTTCGCCTGCATTTACGCCGATGTATTGGTCATCGCCCACACGCTGTGCTACCAGCAGGCCCTGTATCTGCATGCGATACAGCGAAACCTCAGCATACAGGGTTTTATTGAGCAGGTAAAATTTCCCCCCAACCTCAAAATTATAACCATTCTCGGGCTTTATGTTTGGATTGATGGTACCCTCAGCAGTAAGGGTTTCCTCTATAGCCGGGAGTGAAAATCCGCGGCTCGCCGAAACAGATATGGTCTGAAATTTAGCAGGCTTGTAAAGCAATGATACCTGTGGCGACCAAATGCCGTCATAGCTGTATTCTTCTGACGAAACTGCATCGATAGGAAAAGTATTGTCCAACCGGAACTTAGTTTTGTTATAGTTTATTCCCGCCTGCACCTCAAATTTTCGCGAGAGCTGAACCCTAAGCTGGGCAAAAGCATTGATAAAATCCCGCTGCTGCTCAGTACCTGTAAGCCTCTCTCCCTCCAGGCTGCCCTGCCCGTTGTTGTCCTGGTATAAATTTTCGTATGTTCCGCCTTTAAAACCATCATTAAAGTATTCTGCTCCAACTATAAATTCAGGTTTTATATTGCCAAGCCTAAAGCTTCCGGTAAATTGCGTTCGTGCTCCGTAGGCTGTAGTATTTTGGGTAAGTATATCAAACGGGCGCGGCTCATAATTTTCTTTGGCATTTATGAACACCGATGTTGAATTCCTAAGCCATGATGCCGACTCCCAGTCATACGCCAGTCCACCGAGCCATGAATCGTATTGCTCATAGCCTTTTGCAGCACGCCATGTAGCAGCCGCGGCACCCGGGTTGGTATCAATCGTGGCTTTATCTATAGAGCTGGGTATATAAGCTTTCATGTAGGTATAATTGCCAAAGTAAGTGAGCCTGCTCTTATCCCTGCGGAACAACTCGCCTGCCAGTGTAACGCCCTCCCGATTGTAGGCGCTGTTCTCGCGGTAGCCGTCGGTTTCCAGTTTATGATAGTTGATGTTTAGGCTGGCCGAGCTGCCGCTAAGCCCGTAGCTAACGGTGTTTTTCATCAATCCATAAGATCCGTGGGTAGCACTTATAGCGGCCCTGCTGCCCATAGTGCGTGGGAATTTAGGGGTAATGATAATAGCTCCGCCCAGCCCTGCCCCATACAGGCTGGAAAGCGGTCCTTTTATTACCTCAATCTGGTCTATTACCTCAAGGTCTATGTCTTCAATAGTGGTTTCGCTGTCGCCGGATGTAAGGGGGATGCTGCCGTAGAAAGCCCTGATCTTGTTGGTGCCATAGGGCGTGCGTGCCCCAATACCGCGTATGGATATCCTGTTGGTATTGATGCCGCCGCTTTGCATGAGCACACCCGGAATAGTGTTGAGTACGGGTGTAATATCACTCAGGTTATTACGCTGTATGTCCTGCGGCGTGAGTATGCCGATTGATGCAGGCGCATTAAGAAGGCTGTCGTTAATGTGGTAGCTGCTTATGATGACTTCTTTCAGGGTTGCAGTACTGATTGTATCCTGTGCAAAAGCACTAAACGTAAACAGAAGCAACATCAGGTAAAGTTTTTTCATAGGCTTAAATTCTCCATAAAATTAATAGAGATTCTTCGACTCCGCTGCGCTGCGCTCAGAATGACACCGGATTATTTAATTTTTTTTTGAATTTGTGGTTAGATTCGTGGTTTGGAATTTAGAATTTGTGATTTGGAATTTAACCCTATCCTTTATAAGTAATCTTCCAAATAATATTACCCGAATCATCATTTACCAGCAGGGAGCCATCGTTCATAACCGTAACATCTACCGGGCGCCCGTACACCTGAGCTTTCTTTTCATCCTTAATAAATCCGGTAAGGAAATCCTGTGGCGGCCCCGATGGTTTCCCGTTCTTAAACGGAATGAACAATACTTTGTAGCCACTCAATATGCTGCGGTTCCATGAGCCATGCTGGCCCACAAATGCGCCTCCTTTATATTGTGCCGGGAAAGGCCCTTTATCGTAAAATGTTATGCCTAATGATGCGGTGTGGCTCCCTACAGGCACATCGGGCACTATGGCCTTTGCCACGAGGTCACTTCGCTGGCCTTTCATCCGTGGGTCTTCAATCTGACCGAAGTAAGAATAAGGCCACCCGTAAAAACCATCGCGCTTCACGCTTGTAATATAGTCGGGTACCAACTCGTCACCCAACCCGTCGCGTTCGTTCACGGCTGTCCAAAGTTCGCCATTGGCAGGGTTCCAGTCCATACCCACAGGGTTGCGAAGTCCGCTTGCGTATAGTTTTTCGTTTTTGCCATCAGGGGTTACCTCAAGTATACAGGCTCGGCGGTGCTCGGTTTCCATGCCGTGTTCACCCACATTACTGGCGGACCCTACCGAAATATAAATTTTAGACCCGTCGGGGCTGGCTATAAGATTACGTGTCCAGTGGTTGTTATAGCCGCCTTTGGTCAGCTCCACAATGCGCTCACCTTTGCCCGTAAGCTGCATGTCGCCCAACTTGTACGGGTAGCGGTACACGCCATCAGTATTAGCAATATAAAAGTAACTGCCCAGTATCAGCATGCCGTAGGGCTGGTTCAGCTTGTCTTTAAACACCTGCCGTGTTTCATAAGTGCCATCTTTATCTTTATCGCGCAATATAGTTATCCTGTCGGCGCTGCCACGCGTACCGGACTCTGCCACAAACACATCATTGTTAGGGCCTATGTAGGTATTACGCGGATTTTCAAGCCCATCAGCAAAACGCGTAACCACAAATCCGGCCGGAGCTTTCGGCGCTGCATTTGCAGGCCATTTTTCTACCGATGACATTTTTACGGCTGATTCTGAACTATAGGGCGCCGGCAGCGTAAGGTCGCCTATAGCGGTTTTTACTGTAGTGGTTCCCTGCTGCTTTGCCTGTTGTTTTTCTTTTTTATTCACCTGGCCGTTACAGGCGGTAAGGCTCAGCAGTGCTATAAATGTAAGTGATAGTGCAGTTGTCTTCATGGTTTCTGTGCTTCTTAAAGTTGAACGAATTTACTTATTTGCCGCTTTTTTACCCGACTATGTACCTGAATATTAAACATATTTTAACATTCATAAATTTCTCTGAAAATAAACAGCTGTTTACAAAGAGCTGTTAGCTAATTACTATATTTGCAAATTATTCCAAATACTGAATAAGAGTGATACAGCTTCACGACAAACAATTTGTTCCTTTTATTACCGCCGGAGAAATTGATAAGGCAGTGGCACGCATGGCTGCTGAGGCTATGGCCGACCTTAAAGATGAAACCCCTGTTTTTGTGGGAGTGCTTAACGGCGCCTTTATGGTGGTTTCTGACTTTATGAAACACTACAGCGCCCCGTGCGAGATAAGCTTTGTAAAGCTTTCCTCCTATGAAGGCACCGAAACCACACACGAAGTAAAGCAGCTGATAGGCCTGAACCAAAACCTGGAAGGGCGCAGTGTTGTAATAATTGAAGATATTGTAGATACCGGTAACACTGTTGTAGAACTGGTAAAGATGTTTCAGGACAAAAAAGTAAAGCAGCTTAAGATTGCTACGCTTTTTTTTAAGCCGGAAGCCTATACAAAAGACATTAAGCTGGACTACATAGGCTTTGAAATACCTAATAAATTTATTGTAGGCTACGGCCTTGACTATGACGGGCTGGGCCGCAACCTGCCTGAGATATACCAATTGAAATAACACAACTACCATAACCAAAAACAAATGATCAATATTGTATTATTCGGCAAGCCGGGAGCAGGAAAAGGGACCCAGGCTGAATTTTTAAAGGAAAAATATAACCTTACGCATATTTCTACCGGAGATGTTTTTCGATACAACCTTAAAAATGATACGCCTCTTGGAAGGGAAGCTAAAACATACATGGATAACGGCGGCCTTGTACCCGATGAGCTGACTATAAAGATGCTTCAGGATGAGGTAGAGAAGCATCCTGACACAAATGGCTTTTTGTTTGACGGCTTTCCGCGTACAATAGCCCAGGCTGATGCGCTTGACACCTTCCTTACATCTAAAGGATGGGAAGTTACAGGAACCGTTGCCCTTGAAGCTGATGATGACATACTGGTACAGCGCCTGCTTGAGCGAGGCAAGACCAGTGGCCGCGCCGATGACCAGGATGAAGAAAAAATACGCACACGTTACCAGGAATATAATGAAAAGACAGCCCCTCTTATTGAATATTACAAAAAGCAGGGCAAATTTCATCCGGTTAACGGCATAGGCGACATAGCAGAGATCACTACACGCCTAAGTGCCGTAATCGACACGTTTAACTAACACTACAGTACTTGGAAATAGCCATAATATTATTCCTTATCATCCTTAACGGGGTTTTCTCTATGAGCGAGATCGCTTTGATCTCAGCCAGAAAGAACCGTTTGGAAACCGCTGCCAAAAAAGGCAATGCCAGCGCGCAAACCGCTCTGGACCTTGCCAATTCGCCCAATAAGTTCCTGTCAACGGTACAGATAGGCATTACCCTTATTGGTATACTTACTGGTATATACAGCGGCGACAAAGTTACCGATGATGTAGAAGCATTTATACTAACCATTGAACCTCTTGCACCCTATGCCAATAATGTTGCAGTAGGCGTTGTTGTAGTTATACTTACATTTTTTTCGCTTGTGCTGGGCGAATTGCTGCCAAAGCGTATAGGGCTTAACTACCCTGAATCAATTGCGAAACTGGTGGCGCTGCCGATGAAGTACATATCGATAATTACGGCTCCATTCATATGGCTGCTTACTTCTTCAACCGAATTCCTGCTAAAAGTTTTACGCATCCGCCCTACGGCAGACGGTAAAGTGACCGAGGAAGAAATCAAGGCTATAATTAAAGAAGGAACCGAAGGCGGCGAAGTGCAGGAAATAGAGCATGACATAATGGAACGCGTTTTCCATATTGGCGACAGGAAGGTAAACTCACTGATGACGCACCGCAAATCGGTAGCCTACCTTAACCTCACTTCAGATAAAGGCCATATACGTGAAATAATGCTGGAGGAACTGCATTCGGTATATCCGGTTACTGAGGGCAACCTTGATGACGTGATGGGTATTGTGCTGCTGAAGGACATCTTCGCTAACTATGAAAAGCCTGACTTTAATATAAAGGAGATCATTAAAGAGCCGGTTTACCTTATTGAACATACCTCAGCCTATAAGGCGCTGGAAATATTTAAGAAAACAAAGGTGCATTACGCCCTGGTTACTGATGAGTATGGTGTGTTCCAGGGAATAATCACCTTAAACGACATATTGGAAGCATTGGTAGGCGACGCGTCAGATTTTTATGATGACGAGTTTAAGCTGGTAGCACAGGATGACGGTACCTGGATTGTAGACGGGCACTACCCGCTACACGATTTCCTTACCTATTTTGACCTTGATGAGCTTACAAATGATTATGAGGTAACAACCGTAAGCGGACTTATAATGACCGAGCTGAGCTATATACCGAAAGAGGGCGAAAAACTGGCCTGGAACCTGTATGAGCTTGAAGTGCTTGACATGGATGGCGTGAAGATAGACAAGGTAAAGGTAAGCAGGATAAAAGAGTAGTTATGAGTTGCGGGTTACGTGTTTAGGGTTACCCGCAGGATTTTAAAATTATTGGTTTGGAATAATCGGCTGCAATAGCACCCGAAACTAGAAACTCCAAACCCGAAACTAAAAAGATGACAGAAGGAAATTTTGTAGATTATGTAAAGATTTATGTGTCTTCCGGTAAGGGAGGTAAGGGATCTACACACCTGCATAGGGAAAAATTTATTGAAAAAGGCGGGCCCGACGGCGGGGACGGCGGCCGTGGCGGCCATGTATATATTGTGGGCAACGAGAGCTTGTGGACACTGTACCATCTTAAGTTTGCACGCCACATTAAAGCCGGGCACGGTGGCGACGGCGGTAGCGCACGCAGCACCGGTGCCGATGGGGAAGATAAATACATTGAAGTGCCGCTGGGGACTGTTGTAAAAGATAAAGAGACCGGCGAAGTACTTTTTGAAATAACCGAGCACGGTGAAAAGAGGATTATTGCCAAAGGTGGTAAGGGCGGTTTGGGTAACTGGCATTTCCGCAGCAGTACCAACCAGACCCCACGTTATGCACAGCCCGGTATGCCTGCCGAAGAGCATGATGTAATACTTGAGCTAAAAGTACTTGCCGATGTAGGCCTTGTAGGCTTTCCAAATGCCGGTAAATCTACATTATTGTCAGTACTGACATCAGCCAAACCAAAAATTGCCGATTATCCGTTTACAACGCTTAAGCCAAACTTAGGTATTGTTGCCTACAGGGATTTCCAGTCTTTTGTAATTGCCGACATACCGGGAATTATTGAGGGCGCTGCAGAGGGTAAGGGGCTGGGGCATTATTTCCTTCGCCACATCGAGCGGAACTCAACACTATTATTTCTGGTTCCTGCCGATGCCGAAGATATTAAAAAAGAGTATGACATCCTGCTTGATGAGCTTCGCCGCTACAATCCGGAGATGCTGGACAAGGATAGGCTGGTGGTAGTCTCAAAAAGCGATATGCTTGATGATGAGCTGAAAGCCGAAATGAAAGCACAGCTTGATAAGGAATTTAAAGGCATACCATACATGTTCATATCATCGGTAGCACAGCAAGGGCTTACTGAACTTAAAGATAAGTTGTGGCAAATGCTGAATAGCAGCAATACAGATTGAATTATAGTTTAAAATAAATAAAGCGCCCTAAATTGGGCGCTTTTGTTTTAATTCCGGAATAATCAAAATCTTGAATTAGATTTCCTTTAAAGTCGAAATGAAAAATCTAATTATTATTACTTTAGCGGTGGTATCCTTAACATCTGCCCCGGATAAATCTTGTCAGGGTCATCCAGCATAGGCTTGTTAGCTTCAAAGATGATGTTGTACTTCTGCGCATCGCCATAATACTTACCCGCAATTTTAGAAAGTGAGTCACCACTCACTACGGTATAGAATTGCGAAGGTGGCTCGCTCACTGTTACCCTCATTTTATTGTCTACACTTTCCACGCCTTTTACATTGCCAAGCGCCAGCCCTATCTTCTCGGCATGGTCCTGCTTGTCAACTTCGCCTTCCAGCAGTACCGTCTGCCCTCTTACCGTTACACGGATGTTCTTGTACACCAGCCCCAGTTTCTTTACAAAATTAAGCAGTTCCTGTGCCTGAAGGTTCTCTTTGTCTGGTGCCGTTTGGTTAATGCCGCCAAAAAGTTGAGCCCCGGCATCTTTGTTAAATGTCATTGTTCCCATAAGTAATTTTTTAGTTTCTCCTAAGTTACTTCACCTCTTTTACATCAGGAAAGGGTTTCAGCACATTTAGGATTATTTTAGCCTAAACATCTTCAATAGTTAAATGTTTTAATCTAAAAATCAACATAAGTAATACCCTAATTGTGTACTACTTCTAAATTTAAGAACCATTCTTTTATCAAAACCGTAAAAAGAGGTATATTCGCAACTATTAAAATTTGGTTAAGGTTTTTGTAACTTTTTCGAGGTGGCAAAGACTATTAACACACACTATTAACTTTATTATTTTCAAATGAAAAAATTTATCTTATTCCTTACCATGTCGCTCATGGTAATGCCGGTAAGGGCAGATGAAGGAATGTGGTTCCTGATGTTCATTGAACGCCTAAACCACCGCGATATGCAGAAGATGGGGTTGCAGCTTACCCCTCAGGAAATTTACAGCATTAATAACCACAGCCTTAAAGATGCCATCGTGCAGTTTAATGGTGGTTGTACAGCAGAGGTTATTTCTAAAGACGGCTTGCTGTTAACTAATCACCACTGTGGTTATGACGCTATTGCCGAACTTTCTTCGCCTGAAAACAACCTGTTGAAGAATGGTTTCTGGGCACCAAACCGTAACGAGGAACTTAAGCCCAAGGACCTTTATGTCCGTTTCTTTGTGAGAATGGACGATGTGTCTAAAAGGATATTAGGAAAAGTTAATCCGAGGATGACTGAAGCCGAGAGGGAAAAAGCTATCCAGCAGGAGATTGCACTTATTGAAAAAGAAAACAGCGAGAACGGGAAATATACAGTATCGGTACGTTCATTCTTTCAGGGCAATGAATACTACTATTTTGTTTACCAAGACTTTAAAGACGTTCGCCTTGTAGGTACGCCACCTGAAAATATCGGCAAGTTTGGAGGTGATACAGATAATTGGGAGTGGCCCCGCCATACCGGTGACTTCTCTATGTTCCGTGTATATACCGCACCGGACGGTAACCCTGCCGATTACTCTCCGCTAAACGTGCCAATGAAGTCTAAGCATTATTTGCCGATAAGCCTTAAAGGAGTACAAGAAAATGACTTTGCTATGATACTTGGCTATCCGGGCCGCACCAACCGCTGGATGCCTTCGGGAGGTATTGAGCAGAACGTGAAGTATGCTTACCCTGCTTGGGTTGAATCATCTAAACTGGGAATGGACAAGATGAAGGTGCACATGGACAAGAGCGATAAAGTACGGCTTGACTATGCATCTCAATATGCAAGTGTTGCCAACTACTGGAAAAACCGCCAGGGGATGATTGATGCACTTACAAAGCACAAAACGGCTGCTACTAAAGCAAAAGCTGAGGCTGATTTTAACAAATGGGCCAATAAGCCTGAAAATAAAGAAAAGTATGGTGAAGTTATAGCCACGCTTAACAATTACTATTCTAAAACAAATGAAAAGGCGCGCCACGACAATTACTTGGTAGGTATGCTACGTACTTCATCATTCGCAGCGATGCCTTACAGTATGGGCCGCGGACTTGAAGCTTACGCAAAAGCTGACGCTGCCGGAAGGGCTGCTATGCGCCCGCAGCTTGAGGAGGCTATCAACGAAACTTACAAAACTATTTATGAGCCGCTTGAAAGGGATGTACTTGCCGCACAGCTAAACCTGTATGCTACTAAATCAACTGGTTATGAAATTGCTCCATTAGTAGCTAAAATAGGTAAGGAAAACAACAATAATTTTACCAATTATGTTAATGACGCATTTTCTAAGAGTATCTTCTCATCAAAAGAAAAAATGATGGCATTCCTCAACAACCCAAGTGTTGACACAATGAAGAATGACCCACTATACCTTCTTTCATCTGACCTGATGACGAAGTACAGGGCAAAATCTGACGCGCAGGCACAGCTTGATGCTGATTATTCAAAATCATTCCGCCTGCTTGTTGAAGGTATGAGGGCAGCTAACCCTAATGCCAAGTATTATCCTGATGCTAACAGTACACTACGCCTTACTTATGGTAAAGTACGTTCGCTACCGGCAGATAAGAGGAACGATGCTAAAGTAAACTACTATACTACACTTGATGGTACAGTTAAAAAATACAAGCCAAAAGATGAGGAGTTTGACCTTCCTGCTAAGCTAATTGAACTGAACAAGAAGAAGGATTATGGCGTATATGCCGATAAAGCAGGATACATGCCGGTAAACTTCCTTACTGATAACGATATTACAGGCGGTAACTCAGGTTCGCCGGTACTTAACGGTAAGGGCGAACTTATAGGCCTTGCTTTTGACGGTAACATTGAGGCCATGGCCGGTGACGTTATATTTGATAAAGACCTTCAGAGGACTATCAACGTTGATATTCGCTATGTGCTTTGGGTAATCGACAAATTCTCTGGAGCCAAGCATATTGTTGACGAGATGACAATTATCAGGTAAGACGTTTAGAAAATAGACGGCATATAATATACAAACCGCTCCAGTTGGAGCGGTTTTTTTATTGGCCTGATTTTATTCTTATACCTTTGGTATGCCCGCTAAATTCCGGCGCATACATGCTTTGTATAGTGGTAATGCCGTTGCTGTATTCGCCTGCATTATTAACTCTTACGTCATATTCCAGCACATAAAGACCCTTTTTAATCCTGTCGAAAAAGAAATGTGTAGCCGCATCCCTAGTACTACGGTAAAAACCGAGTCCGTCTTTCCACTCGTGCCGTGAGAGTACATCTACCGGCTCAAAAGCGGCAGCGCGTAAATCTTTAAGGTGCACATATTCCATATCCTCTTTTAGCTCAAGCACAAGCCTTATCGTTACAAGTTCACCTAATTTTAATGCAGTATCATTATTTATGGGCTGAAGCTTCAGCCCGCCAGGTGAATTTTTCTTTAAATACAATTCCTTTGAAACATTCATTATCCCCTCCTGTGCCGGCTTTATCCTGTCAAGGTCTTCGAAATACTGCCAGTAAAACCCGCCATAGCCCGGTACTGCAGATTTATTCTCGACTTTAAGGGTTGCCATGTCTTTTGTCACTTCACTTCCCTGCCATGTAAGCTTTACATAACCGGTACCAGCTTCTTTAGATGATTCAGCCATTTTAGCTTCCACAGTATTTCTACTACCCAGTTTAATTGTAATATTCTCTTGTACCGACACCCAGTTGCTTCCCTGCATCAACAGCGCGTAAACGGCCTCAGCCGTCGATTTAGTAGTAGGCCAGTTCTTATTTTGCTTATTCTTAATCAGCCATACCTTCATGGCATCGGCAGAAGCCACATCATTATCAACCTCTGTAAATGCTTCAATAAGCAGTGCCTGTGTTTCAATTGGTGCCTGGTACCACCACCAGCCTGCTTTATTCTCTATCCAGTACATGCCATACTCTTCATTGTTAGCACTGGTTTCTTTTAAATTAACCAATACTTTTTTGGCTGCGGCCGTTTCGCCAAAGCGGTGCAGTACAAGAGCTGCCAGGCCTTTTTCATATAACGGAAGCTTTAACCAGTTGCTTTTTAGCGTATGCACGTATCGTGAAGTTACTTTCTGCAGCGAATCTTTTAGTGGAAACTGGCTTATATGGAAGCTCCGGGCATACAAATAATGTAATGATGTGTAATTGTTACCTATAAGCCACTTTTCATTATTGCGCATACCTTCCTTATGTCCCACCATAAAAGCATTATCTATATAGCCTACAGCATCTTTTATAATACCTTTTATTTCGCCTTCATCAATAGGTTTTACACCCAGCCTGTTAAGGTGCCCCAATCCTGCAACAATATGCCTTGTTATAAAAACATCCTCCTTACCGCCGTCAAACCATGGGAACCCGCCTGATGCTACCTGTTTCTTAGCAAGTTTGGAGAGATTAGTTTTAAGCGAACCCCTCATTAGGTCCATACTGAAGAGCAGCGCCAGTCTGTTCTTTTTCTCTTCCTCACTCTGTGTATCGAGCAGCCAGGGTGTTTCAGACAGGATTATGCTCTTCAGCTCCTCATTCTGTTCCAGTTTAGATGCAGGCCTGCCTTCTTTACGCCATGCGGCAAGAACTTCAGCTATTTTTGGGTTGCTGCTTATTATATGCGAACCTATAGCATTGGCATAATAGCGGGAAAAAACCTGTTCAGCACACTCGTGCTCATACTCCATAAGGTAAGGGAGCGACTGCAATGCAACCCAGGCCGGATTGCTGGTGTATTCCAGTGTTATGCCATGGTGCTTCAGCGTGTGTGATGTATTGTTCTTCAGGTTCTCCAATGTATACTGCCTTGTTGTGTTAGGCTTTACCCACAGCGGGAGGCTTTCGGTGACGAGCATCCTATTGCTAAGCACCGGGAGGATATTCTCTTCGCCGTCTGTAAAATCTCCTGCTTTTACTACTATCTTATACTGCACCCCCTGCAGCCCCATAGGCACTACAATTTTCCAGCTGACAGTGGAGTTTTCTTTAGCAACCATGTTAAAAGGCTTAATGTTCTGCACGTTCATCATTTCAGCATCAACAGGCTGCATGGTTGCGGGATCGAACAGTTGCAGCATGGCATTGCCTTCTTTTGCCTCAGCAGTAAGATTGGTTATTTTAGCCACAATCACAACCGTATCTCGCTCACGCAAGAAGCGCGGCATATTAGGAACCACCATGAAATCTTTTTGGGTAACTACTGTAGTTTCAGTATAACCTGACTCTGCTTTATTATTATGGGCAAAAAGCCTCAGCTTCCATTGTGTAAGCGCTTCGGGGTGGTAAAGGTGAATTTTATTCTGACTTTGTCATCTGTCCTGAGC
>JAEWKB010000127.1 GCA_023386255.1 Bacteroidota bacterium | reverse complement strand
CAAAATCTATGGCAAGCATTGGGGCCTTTGTAGCGGCTGATAAAGACGTTATTGACTTCCTGAAATATAACCTGCGTTCGCAAATGTTTGCAAAGTCATTGCCAATGCTGTTGGTTAAAGGTGCGCTTAAACGCCTTGACATGCTGAGGACGATGCCTGAGCTTAAAGACAAGCTTTGGGAGAACGTGAACGCGCTGCAAAATGGCCTTAAGGAACGTGGCTTTAATATCGGCGACACCAATACCTGCGTTACGCCGGTATATCTTGAAGGAAGTATACCTGAGGCTATGGTTATGGTAAACGACCTTAGGGAGAACTACGGCATCTTCCTTTCAATAGTGGTTTACCCGGTAATACCTAAAGGTATTATACTATTGAGGATGATACCTACAGCTACGCACACCATGCAGGATATTAATGAAACCTTGCGTGCGTATGAAGCTATACGTGAAAAGCTTGAAAACGGTACCTATAAAAAAATTGCTGCTGAAACTACGGTTGACGTATCAGCAGAATAAAACACTCACAAACAAAGAAAAACCCACAGTGAATGCTGTGGGTTTTTTATTTATAGTAGCGCAATTGTAGTTGCTATTATTATAATTAATATGATGCTGATAATATAATTGTAGATGCTGTCTTCGTTTGCAATTTCAATAATAGCTTTTTTTCTGCCAAACCAGACCCAGCGTATAAATGCTCCCGGCCAAACCATAAGAATCTCTCTAACAAAATCTGTAATGAAATCTACAAGCATTTGGTAAAAACTCCTTTTTAGAGGTCTTTTCTGTAAGTCCTTCTCCGTTTATTGATTACAGGGTTAAAGTGTTTCCACAAGTTATGCATGGCGTGGTTCTCCTCCAGTTCGGGAGTACGGATGCACTTATCAATATTATTTTTTTTGAATACTTTATAAAATTCATCAAAAATAATAGCCGTTACCCCTTTATTCTGGTAAGCGGGGTCTATCCCGATCAGGTAAAACACTACATTATCACTGTGTTTCTTAGCTTTCAGCAGATGTATAAACCCAAAAGGAAACAACTTACCTTTTACTTTTTTTAGTGCTTCACTAAAATCAGGCATAACAATGGTAAAGGCCACCATGTTATCATCCTTATCCATAATGAATTTAATGTATTCAGGGTTGATGAGGCCTACGTATTTCTTCTTAAAATATTCCTTCTGCTCTTCCGATACCGCTACAAACGAGGCCAGTTTTTCATATGCTGTATTAAACAGGTCGAACATTTTATCTACATAAGGCATAACTTCCTTTGTTGTAGAAGGATTTATCGGCACCAGCCCATAGCGCTGCTTAATCAGCCCACTGGCTTTCTGGAAAGGAGTGGGATCTACATCGCGCATCGAGAAGATGCTTTCTATATATTCTTTCTCTTTCACGTAGCCAAGCTTTTCAAGGTGCTCTTTGTAGTAGGGGTAGTTGTACCAGGTTATCATTGTTCCCGGCTGGTCAAAACCTTCGGTAAGCACACCAACTTTGTCCAGGTTGCTAAAACCCATCGGCCCCTCAACATACTCCAGGCTATTTGCCCTGCCAAGTTCATGTACTTTTTCAAGTAAAGCTTTGGTCACTTTAATGTCGTCAATTACATCAAACCATCCAAAACGTACCTTTCTTTTAAGCTGCTGGTTTACTTCCTGCCAGTTGACTATTGCTGCTATCTTACCTACAATCTTATTATCTCTGTAGGCGAGGTAAAAGTAAGCTTCAGCGTGTTTAAAAGCCGGATTTTCTTGTTTATTAAAGCTCTCCAGCTCATCATTTATAATAGGGGGTATCCAGTAGGGGTTACCTTTATACAGTTCAAAAGAAAATTTAATAAAGTCCCTTAGCTCTTTTTTTGTGTTGACTTCTTTTATTGTAATCATATGCTTATTCAGTAGGGGCTTCTCCCTGTTGCTCCGCTTCTTTAGCTGCCTTGCGTGCTTTTATGCGTTCGCGGCGTGCTTTTTTAAGCTTTTTCTTTTTCTCATTTTCGGCTTTTGCCTGCTGCTTAAATTCTTCCTCACGGTCTCCCTCAAGTGGCATGTATACAGGCTCATAATAAGCTTCAAGCCTCCATGAAATACCTACACCGGCATAAAATATCTGGGGTGTATCTTTAAAGTTCATGGTTACCGAGGCATCTACCTGTATGGATGGCGCCAAAAGGTGCGCTGCCCCTATACGCCCAAGGGCATCGGCATAATAGTCGCCCGAATAACCCTGAAATTCGGCAAATCCCGACCAATATTCGTTAAAGCCTCTTGTCATTGTAGATATCCAGCCTGAGCTTGGATATTCGGTAGTAAACTTATCAAATATTATATTGTTTACCCATACCCACTTACCCCAGTGGTGCTGTGTAATAGCCATAACCTTAGGGCTTGGCTTGTCATCTTCAAAGGTATAAGGGTTATCTTTACCCGGGAAGTTCATCCCTGCAAAAACACCAACCGAAGGTATTAATTTCCTCCAGCTGAATTTGTGGTTCTTTTTCCAGCTGTAAAGGTCAGGTTTAGGGTTGTAGTTTTTATCAGGATCATATATGAGGTATTTTGCCCCTGCTATCAGTTGTTTAAAATTGTTCCTGTTGCTTGAGCCAAGCGCATCATCATACTGGTCAAACTGGTACTGTATATCCACAACAAATTCAAGCTCTTCAAGGAATGCGCCATAGCGCAGCATCAGGTCAAGTCCTATGCCTTTGGCTTCATAATCAAGAACTTCATGTTTTTCCCTTATTCCGTAAACGCCGGCTTCAGCCTGGAAGATCCTTTTGCCCACCGCATACGCACCCATCGACTCGCCCGGCCGGTTGGCATTTATTTCATCAGTATATTGTGCAAAAGTTAGTGTAGAGGTAAGCAGTAAAGCGCTAAGGAGAGATTTTTTGAAACAATTCATCTTTTGGCTCGTTTATTGGTTGTGTAGTTATTGCTTTACCAAAAGTAGTATATTTTATTATTTATTTAAGAGCGCACATTTATTTTTAAGGGATAGATTGCGTAATTTTGACAAAATTTTATGATAATGGCCACGGCATCACTTTACGGAACTTTAAAGGTAATTGTAATACTTATCTTAATTTATTATGCAATAAAATTCCTTTTCAGGCTTTTAGCCCCTGTTATCATCCAACAGGTGGTAAAAAAGGCAGAACAAAACTTTCAGGACCTGCACCAGCAGCAATATAACCAAAACAGGCAACAGGCCGATTATAATCAGGCTAAACCACAGGAAAAGAAGAAAGTAGGAGAATATATTGATTATGAAGAAATAGAATAAAAAGGCCTCCCCAGCGGAGGTTTTTCTTTAGCCTTAATTTACCCGCTGTTACACCACATTTCAGGAAATTGAGTATCTTCACGGCGTTTTTACCAAAGTATCATGAAGAACATCAATAAGCTCTATCCTTACCTGTTGGCCATACTTGGCTTTGTAGTAATTTCCCTTGTTTATTTTTATCCCGTTTTGCAGGGCAAAAAGATCTTCCAGTCAGATATTGCCCAGTATACCGGGATGGCTAAGGAACAAAATGATTTTAGGAAAGAAACAGGAGAGGAGCCTTACTGGACCAATAGTGCTTTTGGGGGCATGCCCACCTACCAGTTGGGAGCCAATTACCCGCACAATTACATTAAAGCGTTAGATTCGGCAATACGTTTCCTGCCCCGCCCGGCAGATTATCTGTTCCTGTATTTCATGGGCTTTTTCGTGCTGTTGCGGGTGCTTAAAATAGATGTGGGTAAGTCTTTTATTGGCGCGCTCGCTTTCGGTTTTTCAACCTATCTTATAATCATACTTGGAGTAGGCCACAACGCCAAAGCCCACGCAATAGCTTACATGCCACTGGTGGTAGCCGGTGTGGTATTAGTGTT
Organism: Bacteroidota bacterium; assembly: GCA_023386255.1. Classification (GTDB taxonomy): domain Bacteria; phylum Bacteroidota; class Bacteroidia; order Flavobacteriales; family Flavobacteriaceae; genus Flavobacterium. Next base: position 11,093 of record JAEWKB010000127.1, on the reverse strand, counting down.
CAGGAAAAGATACATTGCAGGAGGGCTCCTTACAATGATTGCTGCGGCGCTGGAAATAAACGCCAACCACTTCCAGATGACGTATTACCTGTTCCTCTTACTATTGGTTTTGGGGATATGGTTCCTTGTAGACGTTATCAGGAATAAAGACTTTAGGCACCTGGGTATTACATTAGGAATATTTGCAGCAGCAGGTATATTAGCCATCGGGGCAAATGCCACCAACCTTATGGCTACGGCTGAATATGCCAAGCACAGTACACGCAGCGACAGCGAGTTGAGCTTTGAGCCTGATGGTTCGCCTAAGAAAAGCAGCAACGCCATGTCTTACGAATATATTACAGAATACAGTTATGGTATTGCCGAAAGCCTGAACCTTATAGCGCCGCGCCTGTTTGGAGGTGCCAATAACGAAAAGCTGGGAGAAGAGTCGCATATTGTAGAGTTCCTTCAGTCACAGCAGATTGCCGAGGGGCAATACATCTCTAAAGAACAGGCTGTTGAAATAGCAGGAGGAGGTATGCCAACGTATTGGGGAGATATGCCAATTGTGGCTGCCCCCGCCTATATAGGAGCGGTGGTTTTCTTCCTTTTTGTACTGGCTATGTTTGCTGAAAAACGCAGGATAAAATACGCTTTTTTAGCAGGTGCAATATTATCGTTAATGCTGTCATGGGGTAAAAACTTCCCGCTGCTGACGGACTTTTTCATCAACTATTTCCCAATGTACAACAAGTTCAGGGCAGTGTCATCTATCCAGGTTATACTGGAGCTTTGCATTCCTGCACTGGCTATCATGGGATTATATTCTTTTTTCAATACAGATAAGGAAAAACAGTGGGGCTACCTTTGGAAGTCTTCAGCAATTTCGCTCGGGCTGATTATAGTATTGTTCCTGTTTAAAAGCAGCTTCAGCTTTGCCGGAGGCAGTGATGCTATATATAACCAAAACTACGGACCCGAGTTCATGAACGCGCTTAAAGAGGACAGGAAGGACCTTTTCACGGCCGACCTGCTGCGTTCATTTGTACTGATACTGATATCGGCAGTTATGCTTTGGGTCTATTATAAGCAAAAGACAAGCCGTGCTACCGCGATAATTATTATAGGCCTATTTATGGTTGGCGACCTGTATTTTGTAGACAGGCGTTATGTAAATGCAGATGATTTTAGGAGTGCCCGCGAAATAGACAGGCCTTTTGAGCCTACAATGGCCGATGAGCAGATATTGAAAGATCAGTCGCACTACCGTGTGTTTGAAGTAGAAGGCAATATGAGCAGCGCACGCGCCTCATACTTCCATAAATCGCTTGGCGGATACCATGCTGCCAAACCAAGAAAGATACAGCAGCTGTTTGACTACCAGATTGCTAAGAACAACATTGGCGTACTGAACATGCTAAATGTGAAGTATGTAATACAGAACACTGAAACTGGCGAAAACATACCCACTGTAAACCCTGACGCTAACGGGCCTGGGTGGTTTGTAAGTAATATAAAGCAGGTAAATACTGCTGATGAGGAAATGAAGGCTCTTGATAAGCTGGATACAAAAAAAACAGCAGTGATAAACTGGAAAAAGTTTGGAGCACAATTTAAGGGTGATGCAAAAACATTTGCTGTTGACAGCACGGCAACAATACAGCTTGAAGCTTACGAGCCGAATTACCTGAAGTATGTTTCGAACAACAGGAACGCCGGATTGGCTGTTTTCTCTGAAGTTTATTATGAGAATGGCTGGAAAGCAACCATAGACGGTAAGCCGGCCACAATACTTGAGGCTGATTATGTATTGCGTGCACTACAGGTGCCTGCGGGACAGCATACAATAGAGTTTAAGTTTGAACCTGAAGTAGTTAAAACAGGAAGTACTATAGCCCTCGTAAGCACAATAGGCATGCTGCTGTTTCTAGGTGCGGGTATTTATTTTGAAAGGAAAAAGAAGCAATCTCAGTCACAGTCACAGTAATATCGCACGGTCTAATAATCTAATAATCGAACAATCTGATAATCTGACTTGAGAGTTCTCATCATTACATATTACTGGCCTCCTGCAGGCGGACCCGGCGTACAGCGCTGGCTTAAGTTTGTAAAATACCTGCCTGAGCATGGTATTGAGCCTGTTGTATATATACCTGAAAACCCTACCTATCCCTTACTTGATGAAGGATTATTAGCTGAGGTGAGAAGTGATGTTACGATACTGAAGAACCGGATTACCGAACCGTATGCCTGGGCTTCGGCATTTTCTAAAAACAGTACTAAGAAGATAAGCTCAGGGATTATCCCTAATAAAAAGAAACAGTCGGCAATGCAAAGGCTGATGCTTTGGGTGCGGGGCAACCTGTTCATTCCTGATGCGCGGGTGCTTTGGGTAAAGCCGTCTGTAAAATATCTTACCAGATACATTCAGGAAAACGGCGTTGATGTGGTTATAACCACAGGGCCGCCGCACAGCCTGCACCTGATAGGAAAGGGGCTAAAGGAAAAGCTGGGCGTGAAGTGGCTGGCTGATTTCCGCGACCCGTGGACAACTATTGGGTATCATAAGGAATTGAAGCTTTCTGCTTCTGCGGAAGCTAAGCACAAGCAGATGGAAAAAGACGTGCTTAACACTGCCGATGCCGTACTGGTTACAAGCCCTACCACCAAAAAGGAGTTTGAAGCCCTTACCAATAAGCCTATATCAGTCATTACCAATGGCTATGATGTGGAAAAAGTGGCAAAGCAGCCACTGGATGAAAAGTTCAGCATAGCGCATATAGGGTCGTTCCTCTCGGAGCGAAACCCGCGCATATTATGGAAAGCGCTGAAGGAACTGGTTAAAGATAATAAAGATTTTAAAGATGCTTTTGAGCTGAAGCTTATAGGCGCTGTCAGCCAGGAAGTGCTTAACACCATTGCCGAATTTAAGCTGGACAAGTACGTAAATAATCTCGGTTACGTATCGCATGCCGAAGCGGTGGTACAGCAACGTAAATCTCAGGTATTGCTATTGGTGGAGATTGATTCTGAAGATACAAAATGTATCATTCCGGGCAAGTTATTTGAGTATATGGTATCAGAAAGGCCCATACTTGCCGTTGGCCCTGAAGGTGCCGATTTTGCCGCCATAATGCACGCTACCAATACCGGAGTGTTTATTACGTACGATGAGAAAGAAAAGCTTAAAGAGGCGATACTGAATTACTTTACACAATACCAAGAAGGCAGTCTAAAAGCCCATGCCATAGGCCTGCAGCAGTATAGCCGCAAGAACCTCACGGGGCAGCTGGCGGAGTTATTGAATCAAATAAAATAGTTTACTAACCCAGAATAATGACAGGAATACGGGACTTGACATTAATACCACGAAATAGACTGAATTCCAAAAGCCGCTCTTTTCTTCTACTTTAGGTTCCCGGTCCAGAAAAAGAATAAATATAAATCGAAATACCCTTTGCAATACCAAAAAAGTGAAAGGCAGTGTGACACCACCTGTTAGATATATTAAATCAGGGTATGTTTCATATTTTCCAAAAACAAAGTAACCGTACCCCAATAAGAGTAGCGCCAGCACTAACGATTTATAAAACAACTCATCAACCTGGAGCAGCTTATAATCTATAAAAAACCAGGTTGCAACGGCTGCGCCAAGCATATAATGATTAAATAAAAACTGTGATGGGTTTTTAATCTGTACAAGCAGGTTTATTATATAGGCAATAATTATAATTACTGAGATTATATTAAACCTTTTCTGTCGCTTTGCTTTAAGGGAGCGGCCTTTGTCTTTCTTCTTAATTGTTGCGACAACTGAAATAAGTTCAACCGGTTTACTATTTCCAATTACTGGCTCATAATAAGTTCTCTTGGCTTCTGTTTCTTCTGCAATTCCGCTAGTTGATATTTTATAACCTTTGTTGTCGGCTGTTACGGCATGTACTGTATCGTGCGCATCTTTTGGCACAAACATCATGACCGGCTTTCCGGTAGGCTCCGCAGTAAATACTGAGCTGTTGTTTACTTTGGTAAACCCTATAACATTAAGTGATCCGTATACATCTTCTGAAGTGCCAAGGCCAAGCACCAATGACATAAATAATTTATTATCAATTTCAGCACCTATCTTTATAATATGTCTTTGTGCCTCAGGTGAATGTATTTCAAATGAAGAAGCTTTACGTGCCTGGTCTTTATTTTCACTGATCCATTTTGAAAGTGCGGCTTTAAGAATGCTGTAGCTGCAATGGTTTACTATAATTGTATTTATCATCCTGAAAGGTTACAGTACAAAAATAACAAAAACGGGAGCTTAATGCTCCCGTTTCCTATTTCTTCAGATACGTGTCAAAATAATCTGCTATTTTCTGGTTCAGGTGTATCCTGTCTTTGCCGCGCACGTTGTGTTCGTGGGTAGGGTAAAGGAAGTAATCTACCTGCTTGCCTGCCGCAATGCACGCCTGTATAAAGTCCATACTGTGCTGCTGCACCACTACAGGGTCTTGCGCGCCGTGTATCATCAATAGCCTGCCCTGTAGCTTATTAGCCTGTGCAGGTAGTGCAGTTTTAGTGTAACCCTCAGGGTTTTCCTGCGGGGTGTCCATATAGCGCTCGCCATACATAATTTCATAGTATTTCCAGTCGATAACAGGCCCGCCCGCAACGCCAACTTTAAACGTTTCAGGGTAGTTAACCATAAGCGATGTAGCCATGAAACCGCCAAAGCTCCAGCCATATACGCCTATCTTGTTGGCATCAACAAAAGGCTGTTTCTTCAGATAATCCACGCCTTTCATCTGGTCGGCCATCTCATTTACACCTAACTGACGGTGAATTACATGCTCAAAGTCACGGCCGCGTGCATCGCTGCCACGGTTATCAAGCGTGAAGACCACATACCCATTCTGCGCCATATAATAGTCGAACAGGCTCGCTCCGCCCAGCCATTCATTGTTAACCAACTGTGCGTGAGGGCCTCCGTACACGTAAACCATCACAGGGTATTTCTTCTTCGCATCAAAATCAGCCGGATAAATGATCCTTCCGTTAAGCAGTGTCTTGCCATCGGCGGCAGTAATGGTTACCAGTTCCATCTTCGGCAATACAGTTTTGCCTGTATATGGGTTTTCAGCCTTTAGTATCTCGGTGATCTTTTTAGTCTTTATGTTTTTTATATAAACATCATTCGGCCTGGTAATGCTGCTGAAGCTGTCGTAAAACAAAGTACCGTCACTGCTTACCAAGGCACTATGTGTGCCATTGCCTGTTGTTAATAGGGTGGTCTTACCCGATTTAAGCTCAACCCTGTACAGCTGCCTTTGCAAGCCTTTATCGGCAGTGCCTATGTAAAAGGCGTTTTTAGCATCAGCATCAAAACCAAGGAAATCAGTAACTACAACATCAAGGTACCCCAGTTTCCTTACCAGTTTGCCGTCAATATTGTAAAGGTACAGCTGCTCGAAGCCGTCTTTCTCGCTGCGGTACAAAAACTGGCTGTTATTGCCGGGAATGAAGGTCAGGTCGTGCAGCGGCTCTACATACGTAGAAGCTCTTTCTTCAAACAAGGTCTTTATCAGGTTACCTGTAGCCGCATCGTACCGGTTCATTTTCAGGTGGTTCTGCCCGCGGTTCAGTACGCCTACAAATATGCTTTTCCCGTCCGGCGACCAGGTAACACTAGTAAGGTATTGCTCTACCGGCTCACCTGTTTTTAGTGTGGTTTTAGCGCCTGTGGCAACGTTGTAAACTACAAGCGTAACCTCTTCGCTCTTCATGCCGGCCATGGGATATTTAATGGCTTTGTTCTGAGCTACACGCTCGCCCCACTGTACCACAGGATAATCTGAAACCATTGTTTCATCCTTGCGGTAGTACAGCAGCTTGTCGCCGGCAGGGCTCCACCACATGCCTTTGTTGATGCCAAACTCCTGGCGGTGAACGTAATCCGACCCGTTCACTATGCCTTTATCAGTGTCGTTCGTAACCGTTTTTGTTATAATTCCCGAAGCAATCATTATGTTATTATCCTTCAGCCAGGCTGCTTCTTTTCCGTTGGGCGACACAGCATGCTGGCCGGCATCTTGCGGAAGCACTATACTGTTCTTAACCTGTTTGGCAGGAACATCAAAAAATACAATGTGATTGGCCTTAGTGCCTGCTACTTCAAGCTTCAGGGTGTTTTTATCAGTCCACTCGTAGCCGTAAGGGAACATCCTCAGGGTTAATTCATCCTGCGGAAGCTTTGCCTTCATGGCTGCGGCAATGTCTTCTTTGGTGAGCAAAACGGTTTCAGCCCAGTTGTTTTCCTCACTGCGCTGCATCAGTTTTGAGTAGTCATCGCTTAGGTAAGTAATTGTGTGTGAGTCCTTGCGCCACTTAGGGTCAACAAGTGTTTTTGGAGCAAACTCGCGGTACTGAGCCGATGTAGCCTGGGCTATAGTAAGGTTCTTTTGCGCGTTTGCGGCTATTCCTGCCAGGAGGAACAGCAGTAGAAATCTTTTCATGTGAATAATTTGTGTTTGTTCGGGCGAATTTAGCCAATACAGGCCAACCGCCGAAATTATAGCTTGTTAATTAGTAAACGGATTGGGCTTTTAGTTACAAAAAAATCCGCCGGAGCGGATTTAATTTTATACTGTTTCAGCAGCTACGGGAGCTAAAATACCCAGCTCTTCCATGCACCTGCGCATCATTTTGTACGTCCTTTCAATATCATTATCAAGGCCTATAGAGAAACGTATCAACCCGTCGCTCAAGCCCATTTCTTTCTGCTCTTCCAGCGGGATTTCGCTTGATGTTGACGTTCCCGGAGCACTGAACAGCGTCTTGTAGAACCCAAGGCTCACAGCAAGATAGCCCAGGTTGCGCTCCTGCATCAGCTCCATCAGGTCGTTGGCTTTGTCTAGTGATCCTACGTCAAGGGTCATCATGCCGCCGAAGCCGTATTCAGGGTTAATCATGCTCTTGTACAGCTCGTGGCTCGGGTGGCTGGCAAGGCCCGGGTATACGGTTTTAAGTCCGTCATTTTCAAAGCGTTGGGCAAGGTATAAAGCGTTGTGGCTGTGCTGTTTCATACGGATGTGCAGCGTGCGCAGGTTCTTCAGTATGCTGGCTGCACGCAGGCTGTCCATGGTTGGGCCAAGTAGCATGCTCGCGCCATCGTTTACATTACGCAGCGAGTCTATAAACTCCTGAGTGCCACAGGTTACGCCGCCTACAGTGTCGCTCGATCCGTTTATGAATTTGGTAAGGCTGTGTATCACTACGTCTGCACCCAATTTTGCCGGGGCAACCGAAAGCGGAGAGAACGTATTATCAACCACAAGCTTCAGGTTGTGCTTCTTTGCAATCTTCGCAAGGCTTTCAATATCAGCTACTTCAAGTAATGGGTTACTCACAGTTTCGCAGTACAATACTTTGGTATCAGGTGTTATAGCTGCCTCAACAACATCAAGTTTGGTAATATCAACAAACGTGGTTTTTATGCCCAGTTTCGGGAGGAAATTCTTCATAAAAGCATACGTCCCGCCGTAAATGGTGCGGCTTGATACTATATGGTCGCCCTGCGCGCAAAGCTGCAGCAATACAGGGGCAATTGCGCCCATGCCCGACGCCGCAACATTCGCAGTTTCAGTCCCTTCCATCGCAGCGAGGGCCTGGCCTAAGTACAGGTTGCTGGGCGATGAATGGCGCGAATAAAGGTAGCAGCCTTCGGCGTTACCTTCAAAGGTATCGAACATGGTCTTGGCCGAAAGGAAGGTATAGGTTGATGAGTCTGATATTGAAGGGTTTACACCTCCAAATTCGCCGAAATATTGCAGGTCCTGGATGTTGTCTGCAGGGTTGAAGTCTTTCATGATAATTATTGCATTAGATTTACAAATAGAAGTGTTTGTAAACTTTTTGTCAAGTTAAAGTAGCTGTGTCAGGATATAAATCTATATTTTTGTGATTACGTAGAATTTTAATTTGCGCTGAAGCCCCTAAACCGGCTTTAGCAGAAAAATTATCAGGATGAATTTAGATGCAACCGACAAAAAGCTGCTGATGCTGCTACAGGAAGACAGCCGGCGGACCACAAAGGAACTATCTGTAAAGCTAAACCTCTCGGTAACCGCTGTATATGAGCGGGTTAAGAAACTGGAACGGGAAGGGATCATCGACAAATATGTGGCTCTGGTTGACCGTAAAAAAGTGAACAAAGGCTTTGTGGTTTTTTGCCACCTGAAGCTGATTCAGCACGCCAAAGAGTACCTGACCAAGTTTGAGCAGCAGGTAACACAACTTGCCGAAGTGCTTGAGTGCTATCATGTTAGCGGCGATTACGACTATATCCTGAAGATATACGTAGCCGATATGGAGGCCTACCGCGAGTTCATGGTGACGAAGCTTACCACGCTGCAGCACATAGGCAGCACGCACAGCACATTTATGATAGGTGAGGTAAAGAATACCAACGTAATTGTTGTGTAAGATAAAATTTACAATCATTGTATTTTTATTGTGTCAGGTTGTGCTGAGGAAAGGGTTAAAATATGCTACTATTCCTAAAAATATTCTTACAGATTTAGCTGCTTTTGGATGCGTTGCTGACAGTAAGTCAGTTTTTATAACATGCTGATTTACTGCAAGATGCAGTTGTATGGTTTTTCTGTAGGATTTTTTATATGTTCAAACTGTTGTATGTGAAGGAGTTATATAATAAATTACAAGAATTATTTACTTTTCTTCTTACAATTTCTCCGGCACTTTTGTACATTTAACGTTTACTGAAAAAGCCGCTTCAGCAAATGCCGTAAAATGGGTTGTACCTTTGCAGTGGGAAATTGGTTGTGTTATAAAAAATAGGTAATTCTACGTGTTGTTTGTTAAAATTTAAAAAAATATATTTACTAAGTATTATTAATGACTTGATAAGAGATGTTTGGAGAAATTTTTTCATCAACGCACGACTACATTAAAAGTAAACTTGTTAACCCATTTTTAGGAACGTTGATATTTGTATGGTTAGTTAGGAATTGGCTTCTTATATACTCCTTATTCACTTTCGATGATAATTTTGGATGGAAAGAGAAAACAGAGTTCATACAAAGATATTTTGAAGCTAAAGATTTAGCTCATGAAATTTGGACCAATCTTTGGATTTCAGGAGTTTTATTTATATCAAGTTTTATAATTCTAGCACTTACAAGATATATTACAAATCTTTACGAATTTAAGTTATTGCCAATAGTATATAAATATTCAGAGGATAAAAACTTAGTTACTAAAGAGAGATTTGATCAATTACTTATTTTAAGTCGTGAGAAAGATGACACTATTGAAAAATTAAGGCTAACTATTGAAAGACAAGAGCAGAGTATTAGGAACAAAGATGAATATGTTTCTACACTTACATCTAGAATTGCAGAATTGCAAGTTGAGTATAGTCAACCAAAAGACATCTATTTGACTTCGGAAAAAGATGAAAATAACTTCGACAACGAACAGAAGGAAATTTATAAAGTAGGCGGAAATGAATATACGGTAGATTTATTAAATGATATTTTAATGAAGTTGGATAATGAAGAACGTTATACTGAATTTATTGAAATAGTTACTCTAATTAAATCTCCGCGTGTGACTTCAAATAATATTAGATATGATTCCTTCAGATATTTTGAAGATTTAAATCTTATCGAGGCTGTTATTAATCAAGCTCCATCATCAACAATAAGCTCAAGTAATGTTATACTTACAAACTTTGGTAGAGCTTTGTTAAAATATGCCAGTGAAAAAAACAATACAAGAAAAACTTTAAAAGAAGTATAATTCCCCTGTGATATGAATAAATTAATTTTATTAATGTGCTTATTACCATTTCTTGCGTATGCACAAAACCAAGATTTAGAAGCTAATAAATATATTTTAGCACGTGTTAATGATCTTGAACGTCAAATAGATTCATTAAAGCAAGTAAATGAAAATAATGAATTAAAATATAAAGCTTCAGAGAAACTTGAAATTATCACGAAGGTTAATGAGTTTTACGACTCTGCATGGACAAAATTACTAATAGTTGGAACCTTGATCGGATTGCTTGCGCCTTACTTAATTAATTTATTACAATCGAGAGATTTAAAAATATTGAAGACAAAATTAAGTAGTGAACTTAAAGATGAATTTAGTAAGCATCTTTTGGATGTTAATAATGGTATAGATAGTAGACTTCAGGAAATAAATAAAAAGTTTAAAGAACATGAGGATAAAATAGAAGAATCTTCTATGAATGCGATACATACTGCTGAAGGTCATTATTATTTCCAAACAGGAATAACTGCTATGAATGAAAATAAACCCTTATATGCTGCAAGAATATTCTTATACGCCTCCTTAACCTGGGAAGATGCAAAAGTATACTATAGAGTGAAATCTTCACTTAATCTTTTAAATAGTCAATTGGAGATATTAAATAATGAAGATTTAGTTAGATTTATAGATGATGTCAAAATTTCAGGCTATAAAGAACCAATTGATTATTACATTCGCCGCTTAAATGAATCTGAAGGATTATCTGAAATTGAAGAATCATTAGGAAAATTAAAAAATATTTTAAAAGATTTCATTTAATAATTTCAATATCCCTTAAATCTTTTTCACGCTTTAAAACTCACAGCCCTGACGGGAGCGGCATCCTGCTGTGTAGCCTGCGGAACAGCAGATACAGCGCACAGCAGGACATGGTGTAGCAATAAGCCCAGGCGATTGCTGCTCCCAAAAATTAACCCCCTTTTATTCCGCCCATATAAATCATAATCCCTAAATTTGCCTTACAAATTTTCAAACACACAAAAAAATAGAAGCATGAGTTCATTTGACGTAGTCGTTATAGGTTCAGGCCCGGGCGGTTATGTGGCAGCAATTCGCTGTGCACAGCTGGGTTTCAATACAGCAATTATCGAAAAATACCCAACCCTTGGCGGTACCTGCCTTAACGTGGGCTGCATCCCGAGCAAGGCGCTGCTTGATTCGTCGCACCACTACCATGATGCGGTTTCGCACTTTGCCGAGCATGGTATCGACATTCCGGGTGAGATAAAAGTGAACTTCGAGCAGATGATTGCGCGCAAGCA
>JAEWKB010000125.1 GCA_023386255.1 Bacteroidota bacterium | reverse complement strand
ATTATGAAGGTTACAGCATGCAGGAGGTTACTTTTCCGGTACGGGTAATGAAATACCTGGGGGTGGAGAAACTTATTGTTTCCAATGCTTCAGGTGGTGTCAATAAGTTTTATAAGGTGGGTGATATTGTGCTGATATACGACCACATTAATATGATGCCTGACCATCCGCTAAGGGGTAAGAATGAGGAACGTTTCGGGCCGAGGTTCCTGAACATGAGTGAACCGTACAGCCGCAAAATGATAAGCAAAGCAAAAGAAATTGCCGTAGCACAGGGTATTGACGTAAAAGACGGAATTTACCTTGGGCTGCAGGGGCCTACGTTTGAGACATTATCAGAGTACCGGATGGTAAAAATACTGGGTGCCGACTGTGTGGGCATGTCTACAGTTCCTGAAGTTATCGTGGCGCGCCACATGAATATGGAAGTGTTTGGCATTTCTGTAATTACCGACATGGGAGATGAGGATAATATTGAAGCCGTGAGCCATGATGAGGTACTGCTGGCCGCGCAAAATGCTGAGCCTAAAGTCAGAAGCCTTATAAAGGAACTGATACTTAAATATTAATATTACATATCATAAAAAATGCTGCTTTTGGGCAGCATTTTTTATGATATCTCTGATAATCTAATTAATTATCTTTTTGTTCGTAACAGCGCCATCATCAGTAGTAACTTTGAGCAATAAAACCTGATTGTTAAATTCACCCGATTGAATGTTTAGGCTGGAAACACTTAGATTTTGATTGTTGTACACCAACTTACCCGACAGGTCATAAACCTGTGCACCGGTAATCAGTTTATCAGTGCTTTCAATTACAAATACATTATCAGATTTGTATATCTTTACCTGATTTGCCAAAACATCCTTAAGGCTTGCTAATGGCTGAATGTTAACAGTATAGTCCTCAGTTTCGCCGTATTCGTCATCTTCGTCGCATGCCTGGTCAGCGGTTGCACTTGCTGCGCCAACTGCCGCCACTCTAACCCTCATTCTTTTATTTCCTGCAGTTGCTGATGCCGGTATGGCAATGCTGCCGTTAACTACGCTTCCGCTGCCAACACCAATAAAAGTAAATTCAGTTGTTTCAAACGTAAAGTTGTTGTTGTAGTCTATCCATACACTTACCGCTTCTGTCGCCCAGCCATCGCCTACTGTCACAGCTATAGGGTAGCTGTTTCCCGCAGTTAATACAGGTGCGGGCAGTGCAGTAAAGTTGTTGTAGCCGCCAGCCCCACAGGTGCTGGCATTAGTCAACGTTGAAATTGATACGTTAAGTATTAAATCGTCATCAGTGCAATCCAATGCAGGTTGGCAATATGTTTGCGCGTGTGCAGTAAAGGTTCCGGCTAAAAGCAAACCACCAAACAAAAGGCTGATTTTTCCCCAAATATTTTTGGGTTGTACATCATAAATAAAAGTAAATTTTCTGTTCATAAGCAAAAGAATTATGTTATACTTAAAAAAATGTAGAATCTAAATATAAATATAACTTTCTTTAAATGAACTGTTTGGGTTAAAAAAAATCTCTCACGATACGCTTTTTTATCAAAATCACAACAAGCAGTGGCTATTTATGTTTTTTCAATCACTGGTTTGCCAAGCAAGTTAACCAGATCTATAAGGCGAGATGAGTAGCCTATTTCATTATCATACCAGCCTACAACCTTTACCATTTTATCTATAACTGATGTAAGCTGCGCATCAAACAGGCAGGAGTTGCGGTTGCCTAAAATATCTACTGAAACTATAGGGTCTTCGGTATAAGCTAATATCCCTTTCAATTCACCTTCGGCAGCGGCTTTAAAGGCTGCATTAATTTCTTCTATGCTAACTTCACGTTTTACGTAGCAGGTAATATCTGTCAGCGAACCATCAGGCACGGGGACACGTATGCCTCCTCCGCCAATTTTACCTGTAAATTCAGGAAATATCTTGGTAAGTGCTTTGGCAGCACCGGTAGTTGTGGGTACTATGCTTTGCGCCGCGCCGCGTGCCCTCCGCAGGTCTTTGTGCGGCTGGTCGTGCAGGGACTGGTCGGTTGTGTAAGAGTGTACTGTTGTAATATAAGCCTGTTCAATACCGCACAGCTCATTGATGATCTTCATCATTGGTGCTGCGTTATTGGTAGTACAGCTGGCATTTGATATTACTGTTTCCGTGCCGTCAAGAATATTCTCATTCACGCCAAGCACTATAGTTTTAATGCGGTCATCTTCCGGCGGGGCAGAGAGTATAACCTTTTTAGCTCCTGATGCTATGTGTTTGTTGGCATCTTCCAGGGTTTTAAACCTACCGGTAGATTCTATGGCAATGTCCACATTGTATTTTGCCCAGTCAATGTCAGCCACGTCCTTGTTCCTCAGGAAAGAGTAGGGCTTGCCATCAACAATTATGGCATCATCAGTATGCGATACTTCAGCCTGTAATATGCCGTGTATGCTGTCATACTTCAGCAGGTGCGCCATGGTTTTAGCATCGGCAATGTCATTTATGGCGGCAACTTCAATTGTAGGGTGGTTAAGCAGCAGGCGGAACAGGTTGCGGCCTATGCGCCCGAAGCCGTTTATAGCAATTTTTGTTTTAATGGTCATTGTGATTTAACGTTGCGTTGTCATTCTGACGAAGGAAGAATCTTAAATTCAGATTCTTCGACTACGCTACGCTCAGCTCAGAATGACAAAGCATGTATTAGTTATAAAATGTGCTTCTGTGCTTTATACGATGAACGTACCAATGCACCGCTTTCTACATGGCGGAAACCAAGTTCAAGGCCTATCTGCTCATATTTTTTAAACTGGTCGGGGGTAATAAACTCTTTTACCGGCAGGTGCTTTTTGCTTGGCTGCAGGTACTGGCCTATGGTAAGTACATCAAGGTTTACATTGCGCAGGTCGTGCATGGTCTGTATTACTTCCTCTTCGGTTTCACCAAGCCCAAGCATAATACCCGATTTTGTACGGTTAATGCCGCTGGCTTTCAGGTAGCGTAAAACTTCAAGGCTGCGTTCGTACTTTGCCTGTATGCGTACTTCGCGGGTAAGTCTTTTTACCGTTTCCATGTTGTGTGACACTACTTCCGGCGCCACTTCCACAATACGGTCAATATTACGTTCTATACCCTGAAAGTCGGGTATAAGTGTTTCAAGGGTAGTTGCAGGGTTCATCCTGCGGATGGCCTTCACCGTCTCTGCCCATATTATAGAACCGCCATCTTTAAGGTCGTCCCTATCTACGCTGGTTACAACGGCATGCTTAATGTTCATCAGCTTTATAGAGCGCGCCACCTTTTCAGGCTCATCCCAGTCCACCGTCTCCGGCCTTCCGGTCTTAACGCCGCAAAAGCCGCACGAGCGGGTACAAATGTTACCTAAGATCATGAAGGTGGCCGTGCCTTCGCCCCAGCATTCGCCCATGTTCGGGCAGCTGCCTGAGGTGCATATAGTATGCAGGTTGTATTTGTCTACAAGCCCGCGCAGTTCAGTATATTTTTGTCCGGTAGGGAGCTTTACGCGCAGCCATTTTGGCTTTGGTGTAAGCAGTCCGTTTGAGGCGGTTGGCCTCGCGGTATCTAAAACAGTTTCCATAAACAAAACGTTAGGGTGCAAAGATACGGTTTATTTGTTTTGGTTGCTATAATCACTGTAGCCTCGGCAATTTTCCTAATTGTGGGAAAGCATGTCATAAAATTTTATACATTAGCTGAAAACTAATTATTTAAACCTTTACTATGAAAAAGATTATTTACCTGCTTTTATCTATGGCCCTGTTCACCGGCTGCCAAAGCGATGATGGTAATCCTGTTACAGATCAGCCACAGGAAACCAATGACGTGCCTGTTGCCATTGCTTTCGAAAATGTGAAAAAGGAATCGTTCCCGCAGCCAATGTTTCCGTTTGCAGAAGGAAATTTTGTTTTACGCAATTCTACAGAATGGGCAGCCTTTTTAACCCATCCTGCTACCAACCAGATAGTATCTTTAGGTGTTGAACCTGATTTTTCCAATTATACGTACCTTGTTGTAAGGCATCATTATCATCCGGCAACAAATGAAGATGTGGATATTAATATACAGTCGGTAACACAATTTGAGGGTACTATCACGGTAAAATACATTAAGACAACATATGATGAGGGTGATGCTTTACTGCTTATGGAAGCGCATCCTTACCATATGGTGAGGATACCTGCTACTACACTACCTGTTGTGTTTGAACAGCTATGAATGTAAAGGTGCCAATGGCACCTTTTTTTAATTTATGATAAGCTTTTTGTTGAAGCTCCTGTTCCCAAAAGAATTTTTTAAAATATATATGCCTGTAGGCAGATCCAACCGTAGGTTGTTCTCTCCGGGCAGTAAAACTTTCTCAGCAACCAGCTGGCCTGATATGGTGTAAACAGCTGCTTTGCCCTCCATAGTTGTTGTTATAGTAAATAATCCGTTTGAAGGGTTAGGGTAAACCGTCGGTTCATTAAAAGCATATTCCGGAGTGCCGGCTACATCGCATCCGAAAGGTGTATAGATAACTTCGCCCAAAGCAGGGTCATCTGCCTGATGCGAGATTACATTTTCCACTTCAGCTTCGGTTGGTTCCTCACCTTCAATCCAGCAATTGTTCATGGCATATACAGGAAGAGCAGTATTGTTGAATAAAGCGTAGGTTTGCCCGCCGTTGCCGTTGTTAGAAAATACATTGCCTCCGGGGTTAAAATTTTCAGGATCATCATTGCCCAGGTTAATATTGGCCAATTGCTGGAGGGTAATCCCCCACAGGTTGCCGCGTATCTGGTTATTGCTGGCTATTATATTCATGCCTGCATTAGCTGCCGATAAAGCTATGCCGCTACCGCCCTGTAGTGGAAGGTTCTGTGTGTTGTTATCCTCAATAATATTGCCGCGTATATATCCTGATGATGTACCGCCTACTACAGTAATTCCGTAACGATTGCCGGTTATGGTATTATTATCGATGATTACGCGGTTTGGATTGCCAAGCAGCGCCGCCGCCGCAATGCCTCCTACCAATGTGAGGTTAGGAGCCCCAATTATGGTATTACCAACAATACGGATGGTATCATTGCCGCCCGGGCCCATATTTATCTGTGGGCGGTTGTTACCGGCCTGGTTGTTGCCTTCCAGTATATTGTTGATGAACGATGCCGCTACCTCCTGGTTAGCGCCTGAACTGAAAGCAGGGTTAAGGTTGAACCTTAATTCTGAATTTGAAACAACGGGGCTGCCTGTAGAGAACTGTATTGTACCGCTTGTAGATGCAATGGATGCATTGTTTGAAACAATGCAGTTATCCATATCAAAATCTCCGGTAAGTACCCTGATGCCGCCGCCGTAGGTTATTGTTGTATTCCTGAAGAATGCTGATGAGGTGCTCTCAAACCTGAAGCCATCAAAGGGCTGGGCATTGTTTGCAGCTGTAAAGATTATTGACGGTGCATCGGCAACAAAATCGCCTGCTACGGTTATAAGGACACCCTGGTTAAGGTGAACTGTAGCGCTTTCGTTGATTGAAAAAGTATCGGTCTCTGCGATAGTTATGTCCTGCGCAATAGTATATATACCGCCGCTAAAAGTAACTGCGCCGCCGGAATTGGTAACAAGGTCGTCAAGGCTCCACGTAACACCTGTATTTGGAGAGGTATACTGGGCAAAAAGCAATGCATTTGTTAACAGACAGATGCATAAAAGTAATTTTTTTATCATAGCTGTAGTTGTTTAAAAGGTAAAGGTAACCATGATGCAAAAACATATTTGTTAATAAAATGTTAACGAACATGCTGTGACCGGACAAATAAAAAAGGCTCTTATGAGCCTTTTCCTACTTTAACTGAACCGAAATGGGGAGGGTAAAGGATGTCCTTACCGGCTGCCCATTTTTATAACCCGGCTTCCACTTTGTCTTTAGTGATTTTAAAACCCGTATTGCCTCCCGGCCCATGCCGTGCCCGGGATCACGTGGTACTGTAATAGTGGTCATGGAGCCATCTTTTTCAATAACAAAAGATACATATACCTTGATTACCTCTGCTGTCCCGCTTTCTGGGGATTTGAAATTGTTACCTACATATTCTCTAAACTTATTTAACCCACCAGGGAATTCAGGCATATTATCTAACATAGCCGGCGGTAAAGGATCATCGCCGGTAAGGCCTGTTGACGCCGTACCGGTGCTGCCCGGCCCGCCTGTGCCTGTTGGCGTATTAATGGAAAAATTATTTTCTCCTGTGCCCGGCGTTGTTGTTTGCCCTGCATTTACAGATAGAACCTGTGTGGTTGTAGGTTCGGGTGTTTGTACAGGGCCTGAAACGGGCGCAAGCGGTTTATACGCTACTGTGGGTTGTGGGTCGGCTGGCGCTGCGGGTGCAGCCGCCGCCGGGGTTTGCGTTATTGGTTTGGGTGGTTCAGGAGGGAGTACATCAATATTATCTACTTCAATAACTTTTTCTCCAAAATCAGACGAAATAATCTGATCTTCAGATCTGCTTAAATAGTTTGCAGCAGCAGGTATGCCTACTAAAAAGCCAATAAGGCCAATTCCTGAAAATAAGGCAAGGATAGTGGTCCTGGCATCCTGGCGGCGAAGCTGGTATGCACCGTACTTTTGGTTACGGCCTTCAAAAACAAGGTCGATCCAGCCATAGTCGAAAACGCTTCCTTTTGACATAATAAAGTGATTTAGGTTGGTAGATGAATTATATTTACTAAAACGTTTTAGTACTTGCTGATATTGCACTAAAACTCATAAATATTTAATTAGTAAATACACTGCTACTTTTTCCTGATGATCTCAGAAAGCAGCTTCTTGGCGCGGAGCAGTTTTATCTTAATGTTGTTAAGCGGTTCGCCAAGCTGGTCGGCTATTTCCTGATAGCTTAGCTCCTGGAAATACCTTAGCTGTATTACCTCCTGATACTGAGGTTTAAGCTGCTTAATGCAATTTAACAGGCTCGAAAGGTTTTGCTCTTTAATAAGCTGGTCTTCAACAGTGGGTGTGCTGTCAATTACACTGTAGGCCTGCTGGTCTTCCTCATCGGTAATTTCTATAAAAAGCGCAGATTTCTTTTTACGCAGCATATCTATGTGCACATTTTTGGCAATAGCTATAAGCCAGGTATTAAAAGCATATTCGGGGTTGTAGGTAGCAATTTTATCAAAAGCTTTAGAGAAGGTTTCAATTACTATATCTTCTGTATCCGTTTCGTTTTCAGTACGCTTTAGCATAAAGGCATATACTTCATTCCAAAAAAAATCCAGCAGGAAGGTAAATGCTACCTGGTCGCCTTTTTTTGCTTTTTCGATATTGGCCTGTATCAGCGTAGAATTTATTTCCAATGTACCGGTTTTGAAAATAAGTTGGTGAAGAAAACATTTAGCTGTGTGAAGATAAGGATTATTTCGATAATCGGGTACCAGTACACCGTGTCTTTTTCTTTTAGTTTAGAGGCGCTGTAGCCCATAGTTATCCAGGTAAAAATGTACCGGAAAACAATTGCCGGCACCAGAAACATCCAGTTGAACTGAAGTGCCGCAAGCACTATAGCCAGCACTATAAACAAGAACTGCGAAATATGGAAAACATTTAACTGAAACTTATCCAAAGGCCTAAAAAATGAGCTTGTAAAGACATTGCGGCGCTTTTGCATAAACCAGTCCTTAAAGCTGTGCCTTGGTTCGCAATAGGTAAAGCTGTCGGGCATGTAGCAAATAGCAGTATTCTTTTTTGTAGCGGCCTGGTTGATGAACAATGAGTCTTCGCCGCTGCGGATGTTCATGTGGTCAATAAAGCCGTTAACTTTAAAGAACTCTTCTTTTTTATAAGCCATATTGCGGCCTTCGCCTGTAAAAGGCATGCCTGCTTTTGCCCACGAAAAATATTGTGTAGCGGTAAGCATGTTATCAAAACGGATGATCTTGTTCAGGAAAGAATTTTTCACCTTTTCATAAGCCCCATAGCCTAATACTATGGTTTTGCTCATAGTAAACTGTGAACTCATAGTAGTGATCCAGTTCTTGTTGACAGGGTAGCAGTCGGCATCGGTAAACAGCAGGTATTCTTTGCGTGCTGCTTTAATGCCCAGGGTAAGGGCAAATTTTTTATTGCCCCAAAAAGCTTCGTTATTTTCTACTTTTACGAGACGTATATTGCTGTATTGCTTTTCAAAGGCTTCAAAAATATCAAGCGTTTCATCGCTGGAGGCATCATCTATAAGCACGATCTCATAATCAGGATAATCCTGTGTAGCCAGTATAGGCACGAACTCTTTTACTTTTTCGGCTTCGTTTTTGGCGCAAACTATTACCGAGATAGGAATCCGCTTCGGCGTTACTGCCTGCGGTTTGGCAAAAGCAAACTTGGCAAAGATGCCCAGGTAATAAAACAGCTGTATTACAACAACCCCGATAAAAACATAGAAAATAATGTTCAGCATATAGGCTTATTCTGTTTTTTGTTTCGCATGCAAATTTACACGCAAATATGAATTGAAATGTGAAAATGCGCCTAAATAATATTCACCTCGGCTTCTATGGCAATCCCAAATTTATCCAGTACAGTTTGTTGGATATTTTTTGAAAGATCAAGAATCTCTTTGCCTGTAGCGTTACCATAATTTACCAGCACCAGCGCCTGTTTGGCGTGTACGCCCGCATCGCCAAAACGTCTGCCTTTAAAGCCTGCCTGCTCAATGAGCCACCCGGCAGGGACCTTAACTTCGGTATCATTTAAAGTGTAGTGCGGCATCTGCGGGTGCTGCAAATAAGCTTTCTCAAACTGCTCAATGGTTATGATAGGGTTTTTAAAGAAACTGCCGCTGTTGCCCAGTTCTTTAGGGTCAGGCAGTTTGCTTTGGCGTATGGCCGTAACCGCATCGCTTACATCTTTTATGGTAGGTACGGCAATGTTATGCTTGGTCAGTTCGGCGGCAATGTCACCATAAGAGGTATTTATCTTATGGTTTTGAGTAGTAAGCCTGAATGTTACTGATATTATGATATACTGGCCTTTCAGCCTGCCTTTAAACACGCTTTCGCGGTAGCCAAACTCGCATTCTTCTTTTGTAAAAGTGCGTATCTCCTGTGTTTCAATATTCATTGCTTCGCACGAAACAAAGGTGTCCTTTATCTCTGTGCCGTAGGCGCCAATGTTTTGTATTGGGGTAGTGCCAACATTACCGGGAATGAGCGACATATTCTCCAGCCCGCCATAGTTTTGGTCTATGCAATGCAGCACGAACCGGTGCCAGTTTTCTCCGGCCATGCCTTTTATATGTACATGGCTTTCTTCCTGTTTTACTACTTCTTTTCCTTTAAGGTCCACATGTATAACAAGGGCTTCAATATCCTGCGTAAGGAGCATGTTACTGCCGCCGCCCAGGATAAACAATTTTTTACCTTTATTATCTTTTAAAACCTGTGCAAGTTCTTCAACAGTGTGTACGGCAACAAACTCTTTTGCCTTTGCGTCTATGCCAAAAGTATTGTATGCTTTTAAAGAAAAGTCTTTAATGATTTCCATGATCAGAGGTTGGTTTGCTGGCGCAAAAGTACAGTAATTATTCGGTAGTGAGGGCGCGGTTTAAAAATTCAACCAGCGGTTTAAGCACCAGCAGCTTTTTAGAGGTGTCCATTACAAAGTTTTTATCCATCACTTCTTTATTAGTAAGCTTAGCAGTTGCCGTAAAACTTTTTAATTTAAGGAATTCAATTGCCGGGTGATCCTTATCATAACCTTTAGGCATGCTCTTCAGGGTGTTGTTCTCATCCCTGTCCAGCGCACCAT
>JAEWKB010000051.1 GCA_023386255.1 Bacteroidota bacterium | reverse complement strand
ACATAAATCCTACAATGAGGAAGCCATACGCAAAATTATCAAGCGCGTAGCCTATACCCAAAGCCAGTGCAGTTGAAAAGAAAATAGTAACTATGACCAGCATGGTAGCCAATAGGAACATTTTAAGCATCATGGTGGTTGATTTCATCATCAACTTAAAAGCCCACAGCTTATAATACCTTATGTTGGTGTCTAATAGTTCCTTAGCCTGTTTTTTAAGCTCGTCAACGTTTTCTTTTACTTCTTCAAATGCCATAAGCTTTGTTTTATTGGTTTCCTGATGTAGATGAACCTGCACCTGCCGATCCTGTAGAACCGGCCGCAGCTGCTTTAGCGCCGTTACCGCCACCCTGGCTACCGCTATTGCTTCTCAGTTCTTCAAGCTTGCGCTCAAGAGCATCAATAATTTCATCTTTCTTATTCTCAACGTTGCTCACAAGGTTTTCAAGTGTAGACTCAAGATCCTGCTTAGCACCGCCAAAACGGCCTTTAATAGTTTCGGTCAGTTCATTGATTTTGTCTTTCAGCTCACCTTTTTTAGTACCGTAGCCGTCTTTAATCCATCTTCTTGTGTTGGTTCCCTGGTCAGGGGCAAATAATACTCCTAACGCTGCTCCTATTGCCGCACCTGCAAGCACGGCCACTATTGTTCCTGTTTTACCAGCCATAATTTTGGTTTTTAAAGTGAATTAATAATTTCTTATATAAAGGTAAGAAATAAAAAAATTTGTAGGATGTTAATTAGTAGTTAAGTATTAGCCAAAGTATGTGAAAATTGAAAATAAAGCGATTTAAGCAATAATAAACTCCGGAAATAAGGAAACACCCTTCCTACAAAAAAAAGATGAAGCAGAAGCAGCATATAAAAGTCAAATTTAATAAGTTAAATCTATAGATAAATTATTACTGATAGAAACAATAAATAATAACAAAGCCTGTAGATAATCTACAGGCCTTATCAATAAAATTTATTATAAGCTTATTCCTTGTTTTCAATTTTTGCCCAGGTATCA
Organism: Bacteroidota bacterium; assembly: GCA_023386255.1. Classification (GTDB taxonomy): domain Bacteria; phylum Bacteroidota; class Bacteroidia; order Flavobacteriales; family Flavobacteriaceae; genus Flavobacterium. Next base: position 8,200 of record JAEWKB010000051.1, on the reverse strand, counting down.
CGAAGGCCAACAGTTTTGTTGAAAACAATCTTTTCGGCAGATGAGTCTTTATCTACGCAAAAATACCCCAGCCTCTGGAACTGGTACCTCTCCCCTGCCTGAACTTTTTCAAGGCCAGGCTCAAGATAACCTTTTATAACTTCAAGCGAGTTCGGGTTAATGTATTCTTTAAAATCAACATCTTTATCGGCATCCGGCGCTTCATGTGTAAACAGCCTGTCATACACCCTTACTTCTGCCTCTATAGCATGTGGAACAGATACCCAGTGAATAGTACCTTTTACTTTACGCATACTGGCCTCAGTTCCGCTTCCACTTTTAGAGTCATCATCATAGGTAGCATGAATTTCTGTTATGTTGCCATCAGCATCCTTAACAACGCTCTCACCTTTTATAATGTAAGCATTTTTAAGGCGCACCTCTTTACCTATTGTAAGTCGGAAATACTTGCTGTTCGCATTTTCCATAAAGTCTTCGCGCTCAATGTACAGCTCCCTTGAAAAAGGCACCTGGCGGAAGCCTGCACTCTCGTCTTCAGGGTTATTTTCGGCCTCCAGCCATTCTTCTTTTCCTCCAGGGTAGTTGGTTATTAGTAGTTTAACAGGATCAAGAACAGCCATAACACGCGGTGCTGTTTTATTCAGCTCTTCCCTTACGCAGAACTCAAGCAGTGAAACATCTATAAGGTTTACACGCTTGGCAATACCAATAGTATCGGCAAAATTACGGATAGCCATAGGCGGGTATCCCCTTCGCCTCATTCCTGATATGGTTGACATACGTGGATCATCCCACCCCGTTACGTGACCCTCCTGTACCAGCTGCAGCAACTTGCGTTTGCTTACAACTGTGTGGCTAAGGTTACGGCGGGCAAATTCGCGCTGTTTTGGCCTTACTTTAGTATCATCATATATCTGGTCAAGGAACCAGTCATACAACTCCCTGTGCATTAAAAATTCAAGTGTACAAAGGGAATGGGTTATCTGCTCAATATAATCACTTTCACCATGGGCCCAGTCATACATAGGGTATATGCACCAGTTATCACCCGTACGGTGGTGGTGCTTGTGCAGTATGCGGTACATAATAGGGTCGCGCATAAGCATGTTGCTCGATGTCATGTCAATTTTAGCCCTCAGTACGTGCGTCCCTTCAGGAAACTCACCATTTTTCATCCTTTCAAAAAGGTCCAGGTTTTCCTCTACCGAACGGTTACGGTAAGGGCTTTCGGTACCCGGTTGTGACGGTGTCCCTTTTTGTTTGGCCATATCTTCAGACGACTGGCTGTCAACATATGCCTTACCTTTTTTAATGAACTCCACTGCCCAGTCATACAGCTGCTGGAAATAATCAGATGCATAGCGCTCTTCGGCCCATTCAAAGCCAAGCCATTCAATGTCACGCTTTATGGCATCTACATATTCCTGTTCTTCCTTTGCCGGATTAGTATCATCAAAACGCAGGTTTACAGGGGCATTATATTTTAATCCCAATCCAAAATTAAGACAGATGGAACTGGCATGCCCTACGTGCAGGTAACCGTTCGGCTCAGGCGGGAACCTGAACCGGAGCTTGTCCTGCGGGAGTCCGTTCTTTAAATCTTCTTCAATTATTTGTTCAAGGAAATTGAGTGATCTTTCTTCAGTTGACATATCGTTAGATAAATAAGTATGCAAAGGTAATTAGAAAGTTGCAAAGTCAGAAAGTTATAAAGTTGTAAAGTTGGCTGATATAACCTGAAAGTTTAGAAGATGATGGACAATCTTTATAACTTTGAACTTTAAACCTTAAATAACAATTATGGGAACTATTAAACTTCAGAATATCCGCACCTTTTCTTACCATGGATGCCTGGTTGAAGAAAGTAAAATAGGCAGCGACTACCGGGTTGACCTTGAAATTAAAACCGACATGCGAAAGGCTATGGAAACTGATGAGCTTGCTGATGCTGTTGATTATGTACACCTTAACAAAATTGTAGTGGAAGAAATGGCTATACGCTCAAAACTTCTGGAGCATGTAGCGCACCGTATAGTGAAGCGTATTTTTAATGAGTTGCCCGCAGTGTCGAGGATAGTGCTGGGGGTATCAAAAATCAATCCTCCAATAGGTGGTGATGTAGAGGCCGTTACAGTACAAATTGAAGAATACAGGACATAAAAAAACCGGGATTATAATTTCCCGGTTTTTTTCTTTTTAATCTTATATGTGCCGTCATTATACAAATTTGCTGCCGCAGTAACATGTGCCAAAGCATCTCGCGCAAGTTCCTGATCAAGCTTTACAGGCTGCATTACTGTATCGTTTATAATTTTAAACTGAAGGGGTTCTTTTTTAGGCTGCAGTATTACTACCTGGTCATCTACCCTAAAGGCATTAGTATCATGAAATTGCATTATGGCGCGCCCTTTTGTACCCGGCTTCATTTTAAATATATTCCTGCCCGGTGTTGGTATTTCTACGGCAAGGCCCAGCCTGTCTAATAAGGTAGGCACAATGTCAATCTGGCTGCAAAGCCCTGTATATTTTTTCCCTTTAGGTATAGTAGGCCCAATTATTAGCGCAGGGATATGGAATTTATTTACAGGAACCAGGTTGTTGCCATAAGTTCTGGTATTATGATCAGCAATTACTATAAAAATAGTATTCTTAAAATAGGCTTCTTTTTTAGCGAGCTCAAAAAATTTTCCAATAGAAAAATCGGCATACTTCATAGCATTATTTACCGTATTCTTGTTCTTGTCGTATAGTTTTATCCTGCCGTCAGGAAACTCAAATGGCTCATGGTTAGAAGTGGAAAACATAAGGGAGAAAAAAGGCTTACCATTTTGGTTCTTAAAGTAATCATTAGCCTTAACAACAAGGTCTTCATCACTATAACCCCATGTACCTTTTAAAGCATATTTTTTACCGTCTGACTCAAAATCTTCCTGGTCTATTATATTTTCAAAGCCGTTGCCGTTAAAAAACGAGGCCATATTATCAAAATTAGCCAGGCCTCCATAAATAAAACTTGTTGAATAACCTTTTTCTTTTAAAACATCAGCCAGCGTAAAAAAGCCGGTTTGTGATTTACTTAATTTCACTACACTTTCGGAAGGTGAAGGTAAAAATCCGGATACCACTGCTTCTATGCCCCTTACACTGCGGGTTCCGGTGCAGTAAAGATTGGTAAACAGCAAACCTTCTTTTGTGAGTTTATCCAGTTCAGGTGTCAGTGGCATCCCGCCAAGGCTTCCTACATATTCGGCACCCAAACTCTCCTGAAGGAATATAACTACGTTATAGTTAGTAGCAGCAATAGTATCCGGTGTTTGCAGGTGAAGCAGCGGAAGGCTGGCATCTATAAATTCTTCAGGTGCCGCCGTCATGTATTTCTTCACTCTTTTGTATGCTTCTTCTTTATCCATATTACCATACATCTCGGCAGCATTATCTTCATTTTTTAAAGAATAGGCAGCAAACGCAACCGTATATAACGAATTTAAGCCTAAACTGTTAGTAAGCTGGTCAAATGAAAAAACAGAGTTACTGGCGTTAATGGGCCTTTTTGATGTAAGGCTTGAACGTGCACCAAGAAATACAAAGAAAGCTGCAAAAGGCAAGACCAGCAATTTATATTGATAAGCAACATTTTTTGCCCTGAACAAGTTTTTGCGATTATACACAAGCAGTACTATAAAACCTGACACAAGTGCTACTGTTATTACTATTGAGCCTAAATAGCTTTTAAACAAAGTACCTAAAACTTCACGCGGATAAATAAGATAATCAAGAAAGATCCTGTTGGGGCGGGTATCATATTGCTTAATAAAATCAGGGCTTGAAATTTCCATTACCAAAATTAAAGTAAGGAAAATAATGAAATAGCAATTAAGGAACCTTTTTACAAAAACAAGGTATTTATCAGGTACAAGTGATACGATGGCGAGCGGAAGGAATGACAGATAACAAAGAAGTATAAGGTCAAACCTTAATCCAATAGGGAAAATATGCCAGTAATCAGGAGTCTGTTCTATCCTTGTTTTAAAGATCAAATAAAGAACCAGCCTGCTTAATGTTGTAATTATTAAACCAATAAGCAAAAAAATTAATATCGGCCTAAGATGTCTGAAATACTTCATGATAACTAAATGTTAACGCAATGTTAAAAAATTTATTGTGAAGTAACTACAGTATCTTTAAAATTTGACAGAATTTTTCTTGCGTTAGTGCAAAATATATGTAAATTTGCCAACCATGTTACCAATGGCATCGTGGCCGAGGGGCTAGGCACAGGTCTGCAAAACCTGCTACAGCGGTTCGAATCCGCTCGATGCCTCAACAAAAAAAGCTATCAATAATTGATAGCTTTTTTTATTTTGTTTTAGCTGAATCCTCAAGTGTTTTTATTGCTGAGTTTACCATTTTACCTTCTCCCGGCGATGTACCCTGGATGAGCAATGCAACTCCAAATACAACCAATATAATACAGATTATCTTTTTAATCCTTACAATATTTTTTGTGGTAAGTTTGCTGCGTAACTGCTTAGCAAGCAATATCTTAAAAATATCAGTTATAAAATAAGCAACTATAACGGAAGTAAAGAACACAAACATTCTTGTAGGCTCCAAATCCAGTTGCGGGCCTATGGTTATAAGTATGGCTAACCAAAAGCCCAGTACCCCTATATTTATAAAATTGAGCAAAAAACCTTTAATAAAGAGGCTTATATAATCCTTCTTCAGTATCTCTCTCGCTTCTTCATCCACAATATCAGTTTTGGAAGCTTTATTAACCTTTACAAAGGATATAATACCGTAAGTAACCATTATAAGCCCACCAAAAATAAATAATGCGGGCTCATCTTTAATGCTTTGTATAAGCCTGTAACTGCTAAAGTAAGCAATGGCTATAAAAACAGCATCGGCAAGTATTACTCCAAAATCAAATGCAATTGCAGCCCTAAAGCCTTTAACAACACTGGTTTCCAACAGTACAAAAAATACCGGGCCAACCATAAAGCTTAAAAAGAAACCTAAAGGTATAGCAGTGAGTATATCGTCAATCATTAATCAGGTAAATAAAGGGATTGCAAGTTACCTATTTTAAGTTTAGGTTAAATAAAAATTAACCCCTTATCTCTATGCTGCCGCCTGCAGTGGTTTTCTTATTAACCTGTTTAGGATTACCAAAAATATCAATGTTACCCCCTGCCCTGATTTTAGCATCTACAAGCTCAGAGGCATTAACATCAGCCTCACCCCCGGCATTAACCGAAACTTCTGTTTGAGAAGTGGCAAGATTTTTTGCTTTCAAAATGCCGCCTGATGTAATAGTTACATCCTGGCCGGATGCCTTGCCGGTAAGTTCAATAATACCTCCGGTATGCAGCTTTGCATTTACTCTCTGTACCTCAAGATTCAGTTTTATATGCGCCCCTTCTTTAGAATTAAGGTTTATTGAAGTTATTTTAAATACATCTTCAGACGAAACATAAGCACCTTCGCTGGCTTCCACATCATCAATAAACTTGTAGTATAATGTTGCCGTGACTTCTTCTCCCTGTAACAGCTTTGAGAATTTCATGCGTATCTTAAGGTCATTGTTCTTTGTTACAAGCTCTACATCTTCAGCACGTGAGCCTGTAATAACAATTTTATTTTCGTTAGCCTTTACCAGCTTTACGCTTATTTTATCAAATACTTTTACGGTAGAAAAATCACCCAGGATTTTTGTTACCTGTGCCGAAACACTGTGCAGCACAAAGAGGCATGCCACAAAAATTACTTTTTTCATGATTGATTATTTTTTGATTGATTATGATGATATTGCTCTATTCGTTCTTCCTCAGGTAATAAAAATCAAGCTGTTTCTTTACCAGGTCGGCATTCTTAACCTTCACCCAAACTTCATCGCCCAGCTGCAGCAGGTTGTGTGTAACTTCACCTACAAGCGCATATTGTTTTTCATCAAACGTGTAGTAATCGTCTTTTATTTCGCGTATACGGCACATACCCTCACACTTGTTCTCAATGATCTCTACGTAAATACCCCATTCTGTAACGCCGGATATTACACCCAAAAATTCCTGGTCTTTATGGTCTATCATGTATTTCACCTGCATGTACTTAATGCTGTCACGCTCGGCATTGGCGGCAAGGTTCTCCATGTTTGATGAATGCGCACATTTTTCTTCATACACTTCATCATCTACCGATTTTCCTCCGTCCAGGTAATGCTGCAACAGCCTGTGGGCCATCACGTCCGGATAACGCCTGATAGGCGATGTAAAATGCGAATAATAATCAAATGCAAGGCCATAATGTCCAATGTTCTGTGTAGAGTACTTAGCCTTGCTCATACTCCTAATGGTTAGGGTATCAACTAGGTTCTGCTCCTTTTTGCCATGTGCTTCCTCCAGTAAATTATTAATGGACTTGGCCATAGCCTCCTTCGATTTGAAGTTGATGTTATACCCGAATTTAGAGATTACGGTCTGCAGGTTGATAAGCTTATCCTGGTCGGGCTCATCGTGAATACGGTACACAAAAGTTTTATTTTGCTTACCTACATATTCACCCACTTTTCTATTAGCCAGCAGCATAAATTCTTCAATTAATTTGTTAGAATCTTTAGCTTCCTTAAAATATACCCCAACCGGCTCTGCCTGTTCATTAAGGTGAAACTTCACCTCTACCTTATCAAAAGATATCGCTCCGTTAGCCATACGTTTGCGGCGCATAATCTTGGCTAACTGGTCCATTTTAAGTACGGCATCTTTTATATCATCACTTACAGCGTAATCTTTACCTGTTAATGAAATATCTTCCGGTATGGTATTGCCTTTTGTTTCTATAATATGCTGTGCTTCTTCGTACGCAAAACGCTGGTCTGAATAAATAACCGTACGCCCAAACCATTGTTTTACCACTTCGGCTTTTTCATTAATTTCGAATACTGCCGAAAAAGTATATTTCTCCTCATGCGGCCTTAGTGAACACGCAAAGTTTGATAGCACTTCCGGTAACATGGGCACTACCCTGTCAACCAGGTAAACGGATGTAGCACGATTGTAAGCCTCTTCATCCAGTATAGTCCCTTCCTGGAGATAGTGAGAAACATCAGCAATATGAATACCTATTTCGTAATTTCCGTTCTCCAGCTTTTGGAAAGACAGGGCATCATCAAAGTCCTTAGCATCACGCGGATCTATGGTAAAGGTAAGTACATCGCGCATATCTCTCCTCCTTGCAATTTCTTCAGGGTGAATATCCGTGTCCAGTTTTTGAGCAAAAACCTCCACCTCTACCGGGAAATCATAAGGTAAACCATATTCGGCCAATATGGCATGCATCTCTGTATTATGTTCACCGGGCTTACCAAGCACCTGTATTACTTCTCCAAAAGGGCTGTCAGCTTTAGCAGGCCAGTCTTCTATCTTTACAAGCACCACATCCCCATTTTCAGCCTCTCCAAGCTTGTTTTTCGGAATAAAGATGTCTGTATACATTTTTGGGTTTGCAGTGCTTACAAACGCAAAATTTTTCTGTATATCTATAACGCCTACAAACTCGGTCTTAAAGCGCTCAATAATCTCTACCACTTCCGCTTCCGGCCTCCTGCCCCTCCTGCGGTTATAGATGTATACTTTAACTTTATCTTTATCAAGGGCTTTATTCAGGTTATTGGTAGGTATAAATACATCTTCCTCTACTTCAGGCGATACAAAATAGGCTGTTTTACGTGTAGTCATATCAATGGTACCCTCAACATAATCAGCTTTAGATAATACCCTGTATTTGCCCTTATCAGTCTCTTCTATTTTTTCTTTAGAGGCCAGGTATTGCAGTTCCTTTATAATCTGGTTCCGGCTGTTGGTATCGTCAACTTCAAGTGCCGCAGCTATCTGCTTGTAGTTAAATGATTTGTTCGGGTTCTTAGATAGTACCTTATAAATCTTGTGTGAGAAATCTTTCTCTTTTTTTCCGGATGGTCTTCCGTCTTTCTTACTCATAATTCATTCAAAATATTGCTGAAATTTACAAATTAAACACAGATAAAGGCTTCCTTTTAATGAAATAATAACTTTTCTTACAGAAACCGTTAAGCAACAACCTGTTCAAAAATTCGTTACCTTTAGGCAAAGCCTTATGAACAATGGAAGAATTCGTTACCGCCGGTGTGTTTAATTACCCTCATGAGATCACTATACTGAAG
>JAEWKB010000296.1 GCA_023386255.1 Bacteroidota bacterium | reverse complement strand
GATACGCTCCAGACGCTCTTCCTTGTGTCATCAGTATTTTTTACCATCTACTTCATTTGTGACAGCCTTAACCTGAGCCTGCCGCAGGCGTTCGAAACCGTAAAAGAAAGTAATTATTCAAAGATTTTCTTTTGGGAAGATTTCATAGGCAACAGGTTCCATTTTGTAAAACAGATACTGGGAGGGATATTTGTAACCATAGCCATGGTAGGGCTGGACCAGGACCTGATGCAGAAAAACCTGAGCTGCAAGAACATTGGTGAAGCGCAAAAGAACATGTTTACTTTTACAGGGATTTTTGTGGTGATCAACCTGTTCTTCCTGGGGGTGGGTGCCCTTTTATACATTTATGCCGGGAACAACGGGATTGCTGTTCCTACCGTAAATGATGTACCACGAACGGACTTGTTGTTTCCTGAAATTGCTTTTAACCACCTGGCGCTGGTACCCTCAATAATATTCCTACTGGGGCTTACTGCGGCTACTTTTGCCACAACCGACTCTGCCCTTACAGCACTTACCACTTCGTTTTGTGTTGATTTTCTGGGCATGGATAAGGAAGAGAACCTGAAGAAGACTAACAACGTGCGCACACGGCATTTTGTACATATTTCTTTTTCTATAGCCATGTTCCTGGTGATATTGCTTTTCAACTACCTCAATGATGATTCGGTTGTAAGCATGATTTTCCGTATAGCAGGCTATACTTATGGGCCGCTGCTGGGCCTTTACGGCTTTGGGCTGTTCATGAAAAATTTTGAGGTGCGCGATAAACTTGTACCGCTCATTTGTATCCTGTCGCCGCTTGTTACATACTTTATCAGCACCTATTCAGCAGATTTTATGGGTGGATATGTGTTCGACAACGAACTCATCATAATAAATGGCCTGGTAACATTCCTGCTGTTACTGCTAACAGGCAGAAAACATAAAGTTAATATTGATTTACAGAAAGCATAACGAGGGTACAGCCTACTTCAATTTCAATATCGTTTTCTTTAAGCAGCGCATATAATTCAGGATTTTCAGTACCCGGATTAAATATTACCCGCTTTGGCCTGAGGCCAATTATATAGTCATAGTACTGCCTCTGGTTCATAGGGTTAAGGTATAGTGTTACGGTATCAACCCCGTCAAACTGCACATGCTCCTTTTCAATCTTTACCCCGTCCAGCTCATCGGCTTTTTTTCCAAGCGCAACTACAGGGTGCCCATAGCGCTGTAGCATTTTTACAGCCTTGTACGCATAGCGGGTAGGTTCGGTAGAAGCACCCATTACCAATGTTTTTTTGTGTGTGCCCATAGCTCTTTTGTTTTAACCCAAAGTTAAGCAATCACTCCTGTTAATGCCATTGTTTTAAATTATCTATAACACTATTAGGGCTCGTATTCCGAAGGAAGCATATCCCCTGCCTTAAGCGTAGCCATATAGCCGCCAAACAGCAATTCGTTAATTGGGCTATACTGCCCATACTTATCTATAAAAAAATAACCCCTGTTAAAGATAAAGAACGACTGTTTTCCATTATACATCAAATTAAACTTTATATGGGCATAGGAAGGGATTTTAGACGGCGCTTTTTCTGCAGCCCCGGGTGTATTCGTTTGTATCAGGACCGGCTGCTGTGGCGCTTTTATGAGGGTTACCTTTTTTAGCTTCAGGGTATCTTTTATGCTGAAATACTCGTTAGGGTCAGCAGGAAATCTTTTCACATATAAGGTATATCCCTGCTTTTCCCAATCGCCTTCAGCTATGGTCCGCATAAAGTGTGCCGGTGAGCCCAAATAGGCTTCCTTTCTCTTCTTGTCTGCAGAGCCATTTACAGCTACATCTTTAAAAAAAGTAGTCCCGGCAAAAAAGCTCCTGTTGATGTTGTAGCTATCAAGGCTCTTAGTGTGATAATCCACCTGAAAATGCATCAGGTCAAACTGTATGTTGTATTTAAGGCGCTTATTACTTATTCTTAAAGGCTTTAATGCTGTGGCGTACAGGGTATTTGTGCCGGTATCATAGTAAAGATTAACATCATCTTCATTCTCAATTTTGCAGGAGGTACCTGCAGCCGACCTCCCTAAAAATTCTTTCCGGAACACCCTAAGCATCTGTTTCCTGGTAAAGCCGCTTTTAGCGGTTATTACCACCTCCTCTATCTCTGCTATATTCTCCCGCAGCATTATTTTCAGCTCTTTTTGGTATTGAAATGGATTTTCTACCCGTGCGGTTTCAAAACCTGTATAGCTTACTACAAGCGTACCGGATGTACGCGCCATTGTATTTATAGTAAAATAGCCTCTTACATCGGTCTCGGCAGACAAACTTGTACCGTCCAGGTAAACAAATGCGCCTTCCAGAGGCTGGTCTGCCCCTTCATCATAAACATAGCCGCTAATGGTTTGCCCCATTACCGGTATAGTAAACATACACACAAGAAATAAAATAATCCTGGACGCTATCCTGTATTTTTTACATGACATAAGCATTAAAATCAGCTCGCACTGCTTTTTAATTATCATGCTCAACACTTATACCAAAAGCAAGTACATTGGGCAGGTACTCATGTTCATATTGGTTTTGTATGGTTACCTTATATTCCCCCTTTTCAAACTTTGTTTCCTCCACAATAGTAGTGGTAAGGTCACAGTAGTCACCCGTACAGTCTGAAAGGCTTTCACCTGATGCGTCTTTAAGCGGCATGTTCACAAAGATATTATCTTCTTTGCCGGACGGGTGCGTAATGGTTACCGAGAGTGGCACCATAGTGTACTGCGGGTCAAATACGTGCGAAAGGTGCAAAGCTACCTCAGCTGCCTCAATATCCTTTTTAAGCTTAAATTTAAATGTTTTTACATCTTTTTTGGTCCATCTATTTTCAGGAAAATCTTTAATGGTCTCTTTATATGCTTCTGTTTTATTGCAGGAAAGCAACGTAGTGAGCGCCAGCAGGAGGAAAACTTTCTTCATAACAGTAAGATTTTGGTTAGGGAAACTTGGTTAATAAATAGCCAACGTATGTAACTATCCTTTCAAATTTACAAAAAAATTAACGCGAATTATTGTAGCATACCAAAAAAACTTACTGTATATGAATTGGTTACAAGTGTAGCCTTTATTTAATATTGCTGGAACTCATATACTGGAAATTTCCTTTTATATTTGTAATAAAACCTGCACATGGAATTATTCATTTATATTTTTGTTGCACTTTTTTCGGTTATAAATCCCCTGGGAGCCATCCCTATTTTCGTAGGGCTTACACAGGATGATTCAAAAGCCGAACGCCAGCGCATTTCGTTATGGACAGCTGTGAATGTGTTCATTATAATGCTCATTTCATTTTTTGTGGGGCAGTATGTACTAGCCTTTTTCGGTATAAGTATTGATGCATTGCGGATTGCGGGAGGATTTATTATTGTTAACTCAGGATTTTCGCTGCTAAACCGAAAGTTCAACAAAGGACGTGGTGTAAATAAAGAGGTAGAAAGTGATGCCCAAAAAAGGAATGATATAGCCCTTACGCCACTGGCCATACCCATGCTTGCCGGCCCCGGATCAATATCGCTTTTAATAGCGATGTACCAGGATTATAAAGAAATCGAACAGCAGATAATAGCCTGTTGCTCTATGGCTGCGGTAGCGCTGGTAATATTCCTGGTAATGCGCAGTGCCCACTATCTTTCACGGATACTTGGTGCTTCGGGTATTGTCGCAATATCCAGGATAATTGGTTTTATTGTAATTGCAATAGGTATACAATACATTGCCAGCTCAGTAGTAAATATTGTAGAATCTATTAACTTCAGATAACAACTTACAACAAAAAAAAGGGTACTGTTGTTTAGTACCCTTTTCTTTATAAATTGCTATTACTGCTTCTTCAGCAAAAATATTTCAGCCATCATGCAGCGCGCGCTTCCGCCGCCACAAGCCTCAATAGTATCAAGGTTAGCACTTAATATCTCTACGTGCTTTTCAATTTTAGTTATCTGGTCTTTAGTTAGCGTTTGGTGTGCCGAGGCGCTCATAACCAAATAGCTTTTACTGTTTGCACCGTTAACTTGCAGCATATTGCCGGCAAAGTGGTTAAGCTGCGATTCGGTAAGCAGAATGACCTCCTTACCGTCTTTTTTCAGGCTTTCCAGCACCATCTTGCGTTCCTTCTTATCATCAATACAGTCAGCACACAATACGGCAAATGTCTCGCCTATGCACATCATTACATTAGTATGGTAAATATGCTTGCGCTCGCCATTTACTGTCTGGAATGCCTCAAAAATTATAGGAGTCATTTCAAAATCCTCGCAATATTCAATCACAAGTTCCTCATCGGCACGCGGCGAAAGGGCGCAATACGCCTTGTGGTTTTGCCTGTCAAGCACCAGGCTTCCGGTACCTTCTAAAAATACATTGTCTTCCTCAGCCGAAGTATAATCTACAATGTTTTCAATATGGAAGCCATTATCTTCCAACATGTCCAGGATGTCTTCACGCCTTTCCAGCCTGCGGTTCTCTGCAAACATGGGATACAATGCAACATCTCCATTTTCGTGGAATGACACCCAGTTATTTGGAAATACCGAATCGGGCGTATCAGGATCAAGGGTACTGTCAACAACAATAACGTTAACCCCTACGCTCCTAAGCTTCTCAACAAAAGCATCAAACTCCTGCTGTGCTTTGGCATTAACGGTCTCAGGTAACAGGTTGTCTAAAACCTTTTGGTAATAATTATTTATAGCCGTTTGCTCATTCATCCTGAAGGCAACCGGACGTATCATCAATATAGTATCAGTAATCTGTCTCATAGGGCAAAGGTAATTAATCTCTTATCAACGGCAATGTAGAGCAGCGCAGCAACCCTTCCTGTTTGGATATTTCGGCATACGGCACTTCTTCAACTGTAAAATCGCGATCAAGAAGCCAGTTCTTCAGCCTGCCGAAGTTTTTTTCGATAACCACAACATCGTGATCTATGGAAAAGAAGTTGGACGTCATGTGGTACATTTCTTCCCTTTCGATATGGAAAAGATTTTCGTAGCCAAACAGGTCTACCAGGTACATGTAATCAGCTTCATCTCTAAATCCTCCCTTATATATTACACCTTTATCTTTACCTACCGGCTGGAAACAACAATCCAGATGGAGTGCGTTATCTCTTGGCTCAAACCTTGACTTTACAAGGTCAAATTCCCTCACAATCTTGTTAGGGAACATTTCCTTTATAAACCTTACGCCTTCCAGGTTAGTACGGGCCGTAATATAATCTTTATAATCCCGGCCTTTATAGGTGCCTATAAAAATATGCTCATTCCATAATATAACATCACCACCTTCTATATGTACTTCCTCAGGCGGGCGTACTACTTTGGCAGGATCCATTTTATCAATCACGTACTGTATAGCTTCAAGCTCACGCTCCCTGTCAGGCAGTATATTAGCTTTTACAAAAATATCATCAATAACAAACCCGATGTCGCGGCTGAAAATCTGGTTATAGTCCTTTATAATTTCCGGCTGAAAAACTTCAACATCATATTTCTTAAAAACTTTATACAGGGCATTAATCTCTTTTTGCATATCCTCTTCTTTAGGATATGTCCCTGCTTTTATATGCTCCAATGATTTTGGGTCATAAGCTTCATGCTCTTCAGGCGTTGGCCCGTTGCTTTCGGCAGTACCCAATATTACGGCCCTTAATCTTGATGTTTCGTTTTGTACATTTAATTGCAACATGCTTTTTTGGCTTTTGGCAAATATAGAAAATGCCTCCGAAATATAAAGTTTTACAACAATATTAGTTTGATAATTATAAATACCACAAAAAAAACCTCTGTCAGTCCTATATAAATGTTATTACCTTAAACTGCCTAAATAAAAACCCAACCGTTTTGGGGTTGGGTCTTTTATATGTTTAACAAGTTGATTATCTTGATTCAACCGGTTTAAAATCTCTTAACGGAGCTCCGGTATATATTTGGCGCGGACGGCCTATCGGCTCCTTGTTTACGCGCATTTCTTTCCATTGCGCAATCCAGCCCGGTAAGCGGCCAATAGCAAATAGTACGGTAAACATTTCCGTAGGTATACCAAGTGCCCTATAGATAATACCTGAATAGAAATCTACGTTAGGGTACAGGTTACGTGATTTGAAATATTCATCCTGAAGCGCTGCCTCTTCAAGCTGCTTTGCAATTGTAAGTACGGGGTCATTAACACCAAGGGTTGAAAGTACCTCGTCTGCGGCTTTCTTAATGATCTTGGCGCGCGGATCGAAGTTTTTGTAAACCCTGTGGCCAAAGCCCATAAGGCGGAAAGGGTCGTTCTTATCTTTTGCCTTAGCAAGGTATTTTTCAGAGTCGCCTCCATCTTTTTGTATCTCCTCAAGCATTTCAAGCACTGCCTGGTTAGCACCACCGTGAAG
>JAEWKB010000294.1 GCA_023386255.1 Bacteroidota bacterium | reverse complement strand
GGGTATGGACCAGCCTGATGAGGAAACGCTGGAAGCATGGCTTGGAAGCATGGGAATCAATATCTCATTTAGGAACTGCAGGAAGAAATCGCTATATGAAGCTGTTGAAACCATAATTGCGGCATTTATAAAAAATCGCAGCAACCAATCGTATGTGCAGTATTTCCTGGACCTGGTGCTTGAGCGCGATGTAAGGGTGCAAAGCGGCATTGCCGACTTTTTGGATTACTGGGACAATAACGGTTCCAAGTTCAGCATTCCCTCACCCGAAGGGAATGACGCCGTGCGGATTATGACCATCCATAAATCAAAGGGGCTGGAGTTTCCGGTAGTCATCTTCCCCTTTGCCGAAGAAGATTATTCCAAAGCGCCACGCAGCAAGATGTGGCTGGATCTGGAGGACCCGACATTCGAGTTCCAAAAAGCGCTTATAGACTGTAAAAAGGAAGTGGCAGAATATGGCGACAAGGCATCAGAACTTTACCTTTTTAAATCGCAGGAAGAAAAGCTGGATAACATTAATATACTATATGTAGCGCTTACCCGCGCCGAAGAGCAGTTGTACATTATCACCGGCAGGAATTTTACATCTAAAGGTGAGCTGACAAATAATATGTCGGCTTACTTTATAAAGTACCTGCGCGATAAAGGAGTATTTGATAACACTGCTGATGAATTTGAATTTGGTAATCCGGCTAAAAGATCGGCTGCAGGAGAAATTTTAAGTCAACAGCAAACTATTAAAGTAGTGCAGCAGGGACTCTCTATGCAATCGGTGAAAATAGCACGGCGCGAGTCGCTCATGTGGGGAACTGCCAGGCTGCAGGCTATTGAGTTTGGTAATGTAATGCACGAAATACTGTCATACATCCACACAAAACATGATATTCCTGTAGCGCTGATGAAAGCGGTAGAGAACGGCCTCATTGTAAGGTCGCAGCAGGATGAGGTAGAACAAAGCCTGAAGGAAATAATTTATCACCCTGAACTTGAGGAATTCTTCAGTGAAGGCGGCAGGGTATTTAATGAGCAGAACATCATTCGCAGGGGCGTTCAGAACATCAAACCCGACAGGGTAACTATCAATGAAGGGAAGGCGTACCTGCTGGATTATAAGACCGGCGCACATCAGCCTAAATATGAACGCCAGCTGGCCGAGTACCAACAAGCCCTGCAGGAAATGGGTTATGAGGTAGCCAAAAAAGCGCTTGTATATATAGGTGAGGGTATAAATGTGGTAAATTTAGCCCCCTAACCCCCAAAGGGGGAATAGCGTTTGTTTTATCTTTGTATTTACTATAATAAACAACAACAAAATGTACGGAAAGATCAAGGAACACTTACAGTCTGAAATTGACTTAATAAAAGAGAACGGCCTCTATAAAAAAGAACGTATCATAGCATCTCCGCAAGGCGCGGAAATCACGCTTGAAAACGGGCAGAAGGTATTGAATTTTTGCGCCAACAACTATTTAGGGCTGTCATCGCACCCGGAAGTGATACAGGCAGCAAAGGACACGCTTGACAGCCATGGGTTCGGGATGTCGTCGGTGCGTTTCATCTGTGGTACGCAGGATATCCATAAAGAACTTGAAAAGAAGATTGCGGAGTTTTACGGTACAGAAGATACTATATTATATGCCGCGGCTTTTGATGCCAACGGCGGGGTGTTTGAGCCCCTGCTTGGCGAAGAAGATGCCATAATATCAGACAGCCTTAACCATGCCTCTATTATAGACGGTGTGCGCCTGTGCAAAGCAGCACGCTACCGCTATGAGAACAGCGACATGCAACAGCTGGAAGAACAGCTTATAAAAGCCAATGAAGACGGCAGGCGCTTTAAGATAATTGTAACTGATGGCGTATTTTCTATGGACGGGCTTGTGGCGCCGCTTGATAAGATATGTGATCTGGCCGATAAATATGATGCTATGGTAATGGTTGATGAGTGCCATGCGGCCGGCTTTATTGGTGCTACAGGCAAAGGTACACTGGAAGCTAAGCGTGTTATGGGCCGTGTAGATATTATTACCGGTACATTGGGCAAGGCACTGGGCGGCGCTATGGGCGGCTACACTACAGGCAAAAAAGAAATAATCGAGATACTAAGGCAGCGCTCAAGGCCTTATTTATTCTCTAATTCGCTTGCGCCGGCTATTGTGGGGGCATCAATAAAGGTGTTTGAACTGCTGGAAAAAGATACTTCACTTCGTGACAGGCTGGAGTGGAATACCACCTATTTTAAAGAAGGTATGAAAAAAGCAGGCTTTGACATTATTGATGGCGATTCGGCAATAGTGCCGGTAATGCTCTATGATGCCAAACTGTCGCAAACCATGGCCGACGAACTGCTTAAAAAAGGGATATATGTAATAGGTTTCTTCTTCCCTGTGGTGCCAAAGGGCAAAGCCAGGATACGCGTACAGCTTTCTGCCGCCCACACTAAGGAACATCTGGATAAAGCAATAGCTTCATTTACAGAGGTTGGCAAGGCTTTAACGGTAATTTAACTACAATTTAGGCTCGTTCGTAGGATAATTTTTAATAAATCGTTTTGCTGTTCAGTTTTAACATACTAACTTTGTCCTATATAACCTATATGTAATTAAAATAAAAAAGTATGAAACATCTTAACAAACTATTTGTTGCTGTCCTTTTGGCGATGGGTCTTAATGCCCAGGCACAGGACGAGAACAATCCATGGGCCATCTCGTTTGGTGCCAATGCAGTTGACACAAGATTCGGACAGGCTTCAACTTTTGGAGACATGTTTAGCGAGTACTTCAACGCAAGAGACAACTGGAACATCCTTCCATCAGTGTCTTATCTTAATGTAACAAGGCACGTAGGAGATAACTTCTCTTTCGGGCTTACAGGATCTGTAAACAAAATTGACAGGCTTGTAACACGCCAGTCTGGTACTCCTGATTATGTTGTTACTAACCCTGGCGACCTGACATACTACGGTATTGATGGTATGATCAAGTACAGCTTCCTTAACATCATCGGAACTAAATGGTTTGATCCTTACCTACACATAGGTGGTGGTTATACCTGGGTTGATGAGCAGGGTAACGGTACTGTGAACGGTGGTGTTGGTGTAACATTCTGGTTTGTTGAGAATGTTGGTCTTACACTACAATCTACTTACAAGCATACATTTGAAGACGAAATGGAGGCTAACGTGCCAAGGCACCTACAGCATTTCGCAGGTCTTACTTTCAAATTCGGAGGTAAAGACACAGATAAAGACGGTATTTTCGACAAAGATGATCTTTGCCCTGAAGTACCGGGCCTACCACAGTTCCAGGGATGTCCTGACACTGACGGTGACGGAATCCAGGATAGCCAGGATGAGTGTGTAGACCAGGCAGGTCCTGCTCAATTCCAGGGATGCCCTGACACTGACGGTGACGGTATACGTGATAAAGATGACGCTTGTCCGGATGTTGCAGGTCTTGCTAACCTACAAGGTTGCCCTGATAAAGATTCTGACGGTATAGCTGATAAAGATGACAGATGTCCTGAAGTTGCAGGTCCACGTGAAAACGGTGGCTGCCCATGGCCGGATACTGACGGTGACGGTGTTCTTGACAAAGATGACCTTTGCCCTGAAGTTAAAGGTACTTCTGCTAACCGCGGATGCCCTGAAGTAACTGAAGAAGTTATGAAGCGTCTTAACGATTATGCAAGGACTATCCTGTTTAACAGTGGTAAAGCTACTTTCAAAGATGAAACGCTTCCTGTACTTCAAAACATGCAGAGGATATTTAAAGAATACCCACAAGCAAGGTTCAGCATTGAAGGACACACTGACAGTGACGGTAGCAACGCTCTTAACCAGACACTATCTGAAAACAGGGCTGCTGCAGTACGTAACTACCTAATCGAGAACGGTATTGCTGCTGACAGGCTAATGTCTACAGGTTATGGTGAAACTAAACCAATCGCTTCTAACAAAACTGCTAAAGGCAAAGCCCAAAACAGAAGGGTAGAAGTGAAACTTATCAAAGAATAGTTTGTACCCAAATAATTGACGAAAACGTCCCGCAATTGCGGGACGTTTTTTATTTTTATCACATGGCAAACCCAACTTTTCTTGATAAGCTCAGCACTGAAATTATAACTAACTACGGCAGCTCCCTTGCCGATGTGGTAATTGTACTGCCCAATAAGAGGGCACGGATATTTTTACTTGAAGCGCTTAAGAAGCAGCTGGACAAAACTGTTTTTGCACCTGAAATTACCAGTATTGAAGATTTCGTGCAGGATGTGGCAGGCATACGTTCTATTGATGCCATAGAACTTCTGTTTGAGTTTTATAATGTTTACATGGAGCTCACCCCGCAGGAAAAGCAGCAGCCATTCGAGATGTTTGCCAACTGGGGCAAAACCCTGCTACAGGATTTTAATGAGATTGACCGTTACCTGCTCAACCCAAAATATGTGCTTTCATATCTAAAAGACATTGAAGACATAAAACACTGGGCGGTTGATGTGCCGAAGCAGACTCCTATGATAAAAAGCTATCTGGAGTTTTGGGAGCAGCTGCCGCTGTATTATAACTCGCTGTATGGCTATCTGCTTGATAAAGGTGTTGGCTATCAGGGGCTTATATACCGGGAGGCGGTAAATAACATCAACCACTTTTCGAATGCTTTTACCAAACAAAAAATAATATTTGCAGGATTTAACGCCCTTAATGCTGCCGAGGAGACTATTATCAGGCACCTCATTTCGGCGGGGCAGGCAGAAGTTTACTGGGATATTGATTATGTATTCCTGAATGACCCTTATCATGATGCGGGGCTGTTTGTAAGGCGGTACCAGCGGGAGTGGAAGGAATACCGCTCGCAGCAATTTAAATGGATTGTAAACGACTATAGCGAAGCAAAGAACATAAAAATCATTGGTACCCCAAAAACTATTGGGCAGGCTAAAATTGCCGGAGAAATTGTAGAGCAGATACAGCAGTCAGGCGCAAGCCTTGATAAAACAGCGCTCGTGCTGGGTGAAGAAAGTATGCTCATCCCCATGCTGTACAGCCTGCCTGCCAGCGTAGGCAGCATGAATATTACCATGGGCTACAGCAGCCGTAACAACCCTGCACAGATACTGGTGCAAAAGCTGTTTAAAATGCACAGCAATGCCCTTAGCCGCAACGAGAAGAGCTATACTTTTTACTATAAAGAAGTGCTTGACATACTTACACACCCTTTGGTGGAGCCTTATGCGGGCGCGGCCCGTGCAGTAAATGTTATCAACAAGAACAATATTACCTTCTTCTCCCAAAGCAAATTGCTGCAGATACAGGGTGAGGCTTCATCCTTCTTCAGGCTGCTGTTTGACCGCTGGGATAATGATGTGCCTTTGGTGCTAAACAGGTTATCAGAAATTTTATTGGCGCTGAAATCATTCCTTAGTACCGATGAAGAGGGAGACAAGATTACCAAGGCATTCCTTTACTCTATTTTCAAAGTTATAAATAAGCTTATCAATTATTACGAAGCGCATCCGCAGATGGACAGCATGGCCGTATTGTATTCTGTTTATAAACAGGTGGCCGACCTGGCTGAAGTGTCGTTTGAGGGTGAGCCGCTGTCGGGTCTGCAGGTAATGGGTGTGCTGGAAAGCCGTGTACTCGATTTTGAGAATGTGATCATCACTTCCATGAACGAAGGTAAATTCCCTGCCGGTAAGGCTTCCAATTCATTTATACCCTATGATGTAAAACGCGAACTGGGACTGCCAACGTACAAAGAGAAAGATGCTATTTACAGCTACCACTTTTACCACCTGCTGCTGCGGGCAAAAAATATTTATCTGCTGTACAATACCGAAAGTGAGGGACTTGATGCCGGTGAGCGCAGCCGTTTCCTTACCCAGCTTGAGATAGAGCAGCAGCCCGCCCACAACCTGGAGA
>JAEWKB010000170.1 GCA_023386255.1 Bacteroidota bacterium | reverse complement strand
CCTGCGTTGGGCTTATACCCTGCTGCTGCCTTTCAAAATCATTTACTTTCTGCAAAAAGTCCTGTGCCGGAATGTTTTTTCCGTTAACAGTCCCCACATTTCTTGAAACACCGCCAAAACCGCCGCTATTGATTATATCACCAATTATAAAGGCTAACAATGACAAACCAATGATTAGGATTAAAAGCAGCGAACGCTGTCTGATCTTTTGTAAAACCGCCATTTTATATGTTGTTAAATTTTATTTCAGTGGGCGAAAATACAATTATCTATTTAATAATAAAAGACGTGGGCTTATATTTTCTTAAGAAGATGTGAATTTTTTACTTCCCGCTGTTGGGGATAACTTTTACGAGCTCAATCTTTTTGTTGGAAGCCTCTTCTATAACTATATCAAACCCGCCAAAAGACAGCCTCTGGCCCGCATCAGGAATATCACTGTTATTATAAACTATAAAACCTCCGAGTGTTGAGTAAGCATCTGCTTCGGCGATGCCAATAGCATACTTTTCATTAATATATTCTACATCAAGCCTTGCAGAGAACAGGTAACTTCCGTCGGGCAGTTGTTTTTCAATAAAGCCTTCTACCTCATCGTGCTCATCCTCTATCTCACCAAACAACTCTTCTATAATATCTTCCACGGTAACAATACCCGATGTACCACCATACTCATCCAGCACCACCGCCATGCTTTTTCGTTTACGCGTAAGGATGTTAAGTAGTTCCTTTATATAAATAGTTTGGGGCGCAACTTCTATGGGTATCATAGCCGAACTGACTGAAGCAGGTTTGCGGAAAAGGTCAAACGAATGTACATACCCCACAATATTGTCCATAGTGCCTTTGTAGACTAATATTTTGGAATATCCTGTTTCTATAAACAAATGTTTAAGCTCATCTACTGTATCATTAAGCTCTACTGCCGCAATTTCCGTGCGAGGCGTCATTATGTCGCGGGCTCTAAGGTCAGAAAACTCAAGCGCGTTCCTGAATATCTGTATCTCCGAATCTACCTCTTCCTGTTCATCAACCCCGTTCATCTGCTCTGTTATATAGTTGCCAAGTTCGTGGCGGCTAAAGTATGCCTGCTGCTTTTCGCCCCTGGTACGCAGCACATTTATCAATATAAAATCAGCAATTATCACAAC
Source organism: Bacteroidota bacterium (assembly GCA_023386255.1). Lineage (GTDB taxonomy): Bacteria > Bacteroidota > Bacteroidia > Flavobacteriales > Flavobacteriaceae > Flavobacterium. The sequence continues at coordinate 5,185 of JAEWKB010000170.1, read as the reverse complement.
AAATTTTACAATCCATTTGAACAGGAAGTAAAATGCATAAGCCGGAACAGCAAAAACTTTTATTAAGGCATTGGCATAAATCTGGAAGAATACCTTCGGAAAGAATTCAGCCGTCAGAAGAATGACAAACCCGGTAATGAATATCTGGAGGATGACCTTGTAGGCCGAAGCTATGTCATACTTATTAAACCAAACAGCTACGGCATTACCCATGTAATAGCCATATACTACAAGTACAATACTGTTGCCCACCAGCATGGAAGTAATAAACTGCGTAGGGTTTTCGGTAAGGCGGGTGAGTACTTTTGAAAGCAGCGACGACTGCTTCTTCTCTACTTCAAGATACACTTTATTAGACGACACATAGGCTATCTCCATTCCTGAAAAGAAGGCGGAAAGGATAAGGCACGCTATGATTATTGCCGTTTCCATGCCATTTACTTGTTATTGTGGCGGTTGGTGAATTTTTTATAGGAGTGTTTCCTGAAGAAAAACATAAAGACGGCTACCGCTACAAAGATAAGGCTTAGCCAGAACGGTTCGGCATCACGGTACCTCATTACTGCATCATACAGGAAAAAGGCCGCAGCCACAAGATATAAATAGGGTGTATATTTAAAGTACATTATGCTATTCTTCTACGTTAGTAATATTGGCTTTGGAATTCTGAATGTTAAACACCCTGAAGTCTTTGCTGAAATCAAGCCCCGGCCCTTCAAGCACACTTCCGTCCGATGAAGTAAATTTAAAATAATTTTCGGTATAAAACCACTCATTTTTCTGGTCATAGTACAATTGGTCGGTAGTAAGCACCTTACCATCTGATGTGGTTACTTTTACATTGCCTCGCAAATCAATAATGTCTGTCTTGGCATAATTAATGGCATAATCGGCAACTACAACGGTTTTTTTGCCATTTGGGTCAAGAAGCGTAACATTTACACCTTTAGGAAACTCATTAAACTTATATTCAAGGTTAGAGTAATCGTGCATAAGCGGACTCAGCAGTATAGCTTTTACCTTACCCGAATCGGTGTACTTAAGATTAATGTCTTCAGCCTGTACCCATGGCGAAAACTCCACGCTGTTCATGCGCTGTACATCCTTAAAATTGCTTTCGCAGGAAAACAGCACAATTACCAAACTAAAGCATACTATGCCCGCGCAGTTTTTAAGCCTCATGTTACAGGTTAGGGATTGTAATGGTTTCATTGATCCAGCAGCCAAAAGTAATGGCTTTTCCCTTCTTTTTCCCTGCTGCCTTTACCTCATCTTTAGTAGGTGCTTTTTTAGCGAAACGCTCACTCATGGCAGCCACGGTAGCTTTGTACTTAGGTTCGGCCAGTTCAGCTTTTTTTAATGTTTCTATGGCAAGCCAGTTTAAAGCTTTGGTTTCAAAAGGTGACAGCCCGCAGTCTTTTCCCGGTGAACTGTACATCTCGGCGAGGAAAAGATACGGCTTAGCCGACTTAGGGTTCATTTGTGCCGACCTTAACGCATACTCTTTGGCCTGTTTGTTATTTGAACCGCGCAGCAAAGTAGCGATGGTATAATATCTTTCGGCCTTTTTTTCAGCAGTCTTTTCAAGCTTGGCTGACTGTTCAAAATAAGCAACAGCATCTGTCCTTTTATTTTTGCGTTGGGCAAGGCTGCCAAGATATTGTGCCGATTGTGCCGAAGGCTTCAACTGATGAAGCGAATATGCCGCTTTTTGCAACATGGCCGAGTTGTGGCACCTGTTCCTGAACATAACATCTACAAGAGCCTCCAGCCACACAACATCTGTCTGGCGGGTTTCCCAGTTCTTTTCATAATACAATTCAAGCTTATCACAGGTAAAATGCTTTGAGGCCAATATATTTATGTTATCAACGGTAGCATCAAACCCTTCAATAGCAGGCCCATACAACGTAAGCAAATACTGTTCATCTTCAGATAATGGCGCATCCTGCTGCTTAAGCTGCAATGCATCACGCTTCTCCACAAGGTCATTCATTGTCATTACAGCCTGCCCCGATACTTCACCATATTTTTCAATAAACTGCTCCTGGGTTATACCTTTATTTCCTGCCTGATATTGCGACAGGTACATCATAAAATAGGCTTCCAGCGAATTATGGTCGGTAAAATTCCTGCTGTTCTTTTTCCAGGCTGCATCAAGCCTTTTGAAAAAATCTTCCTGCGAAATTATCTTATACTGGTTAAGCAGCATTGCCTGCTTTACATCTCCGCCATAAGTGTTCTGCGGAAAGTTTTTATCGTACTCTTTATATAGCGCCACCAGGGCATCAATGAAGGCAAGCCTTTGGGCATCATCCTGCGCAGCTTCAATATTGTATTTTAGTACGCTTTCTCCCTGCGTATATATTTTCTCGCTGTATTTAGAGCACGATTTGCGCAAACCTTCAAGCGATACTGCAGCAGCATCATAGCTACCCTCTTTTACCTGGTCTTCAAAACTTTTAAGGCTGCCCTCACACATAGTGGCAGCCTCCTGTGCTGATGCATTGTGCAGCAGCGCAGTTGTAACAAGTATGCCAAGGGCTATTTTAAGCTTCATGCTCCTGCTTTTTTATGTTATTCAAATCTTCTCTTTATAAACCACCTGTCGTTTAATGAAAGGCTTACAAACACATTCATGTAATTTTCCTGTATAAGGCCGGCTGTTGTAGTACCTCTCCTGCCCATTTCAAAACCAATGTTAAGGTTTGATGCGCCAATTACCTGGCTAAGCGGCAATCCTAATCCCAGAGTAAATCCGTAATCATTTATAGATTCGTTATTAACAACCACACCTGTTTTTTCATACTTTAAGCCTGCCCTGTAGGTAATCCTGCTCAGGTAGCTGTTAAACGACATGTAGTTAGGTATGTAGTAACCGCCCACAGCAATTTTATGGCCGCTCTCAAACCCGGCAATGGTAACATTGTCAAAACGGTTGCCCAGCTCATTGCTATCCTGGAATGTATATTCGGCTCCGGCAAACCATTTTCTTGCCTCTCCTATACCTGACCCGAAGGTAAGGCGTGAAGGTAATTTTACTTTATCATCATCTATTGACTGGGTAATAGGATCATTTACCACTACCTCGTTACCGGAAGACGAATAGGTTATAGTAGCTGTTTCCCTTGTAATGCTGCTGTTAAGGGTGCTTGCAGGCATAAATGTAGCACTTGCAGTCCAGTCCAGCTTCTCGTTAAATTTGGTCTGGTATACTGCCCCTATGTTAAAGGAAATTCCTCCGTAGTTAGATTTATTAACTTCCCTAGTCGGATATTGTACGCCGTTGTCCCTCATACCCACAATACTTTTTGTCTCAATATTTCCAAAGTGGTACTGAAAATCGGCACCTACGCTGAATTTAGGAGTTATGCGGTAAGACAAGCCTGCAAAAACCCTGTTAAGGCCACCGGTACCGTGAAACTGGCTGAAACGTGTATAGTTGGTTCCATCAACATTGGTAGTTACTGTGTTCTCTATTTTATAGCCTACAGCTGTGTATGGCAGCAACCCGAATGAAACACCAAATTTTTTAAACGGGATGCCTACTGCAAGGTAATCAAGTGTAGTACGGTTGGCCTCGTCCTTTTCAGTTGCCGACTTAAATTTTGTATTGGCAACGCCCCCGGCAATAGTAAATGTGGTAAACTTCAGGTGCCCGTAGGTAGCAGGATTCTGCAGGTTAAGGTGAATACTGTCTGGCAGTATCCCCAGGCCTCCCATAGACCGTGTATCTACCGTACCTTTAAATTTTACATCACCTACTCCGTAATATGAATATGGCGAAGCACTATTTTCCTGCGAAAAAGCAACTGTTGAAAACACAAGCGCAATAACTGCGATAATTTTTTTAATCATTTTTTGATTGAGTATAAGTATAAATGGTTGAGGCTTTCCAATAAAAAATTTGAATTGGCAAATATGGTGTTTTTAAATTGTTTAGCCAAAAATTCAGCATCTCCGCCTGTCAATATTATTGTTAAACCCGGGTATTGCTCCCTGTATTGATTTATAAAACCCTGCACCTCATGCAATAAGCCGTTCACCACACCTGAATGTATAGACTGCTGTGTTGAATTTCCTATGTATTGCCCGGGCGCTTCCGCAGATAACAACGGAAGTTTTGCCGTAAAATTATGCAGTGCCTCATACCTGAGCCGCAGCCCCGGCGAAATAGCACCCCCAAGGTAATTATCATCGGCATCAACAAAATCATAGGTTATGCAGGTGCCTGCATCTATTACAAGCCTGCTTTTTAATGGGTATGCCAGTACCGCTCCCGAAGCCAGCACCATCCTGTCAACCCCTAATGTTGCCGGCGTTGCATACTTGTTGTTGAACGGAAAGGCCGATGTATGCGATATAACAGTCAAACCTGAATGATTTTGTAATACAGATAACAGTTCCTGCTGCTCATTCCCTACCGAAGAAAGGATGCTTCGTGAAATTTGAGGGTATCTTGTAAAAATTTTTTTTATCTCAAAACAAGCTTCATCTCTGTCAAAAATAATTCTTTCAACCAAGGCAGTATCCTTAAACACAGCGGCTTTGGTTTTTGTATTGCCAATATCAACAGCTAAAAGCATTTTGAAAGGATTTGAGCGGCAAAGATACAAATTGATTTTTTTTATGATTTGCTTTGGATAATATAAAAATGGTTCTATATTTGCACCCGCAATAAGGACGGTACCTTAGCTCAGTTGGTAGAGCAATGGACTGAAAATCCATGTGTCCCTGGTTCGATTCCTGGAGGTACCACAAGAAACAAGTTTAGACCCTTGATAATCACGAGATTTTCAAGGGTTTTTTGTTTTTGGGTCAAAAAGTGGTCAACCGACCACGAAGCTACTGCCAATCCTTGTAACATAACTTCCTAAATTGCTATATTGCGTTAATTTAACATTTTCGCTTTGGCAATATCATTATCAGAATTCGTAAAATTTTATCCTCTTAGATCAAAAGGATTAGCTTGGCTCTTTGGTGCTGGAAGCTCAGTTTCGGCAGGAGTCCCATCAGCATATGACCTAATATGGGATTTCAAGAGACGCATTTACTGCGCTGAACAAGGATATCCATTATCAATATTTAACAACCTTACTGACAATGGAATTCGTGAACAAATTCAAAGCTATTTTGACTCTCAAAGCTCTTGTCCAAAATTTGATAGCACTGAAGAATATTCATA
>JAEWKB010000026.1 GCA_023386255.1 Bacteroidota bacterium | reverse complement strand
CAATAATGTATTTAAAGGAAGGTGATTTTACAGAAGGAATTGCCAGCCTAAATAAAAATGATAATAACGTAAGGGTTGACCTGGATAAAAACAAGATACTTTACCAAAAGTATAAAGGATCCAAGCTAAAAGACTTTTTGTATAATGTAAAGGTGGTGTATTACCTTTACCGTAATGTGATACAGCCTGCGCAGCAGGGAGCGCCCAGAATTAAAGAAAAAAAGGTTTTTCCTGAAAAGGTGGTCGGCAGGCAGATTGATTATATAGTAAAAAATTACCCGGTAAAAAATAAGCTTTTTGTTTTTGTTCCGGGAACTAACCCTAAACTATTGGAAATGTGCAGGGCGGCAGGTTTTAAAACAGTGCAGCTTGAGGTAAAAGGTAACAAGGTGTGGGAGCTTGAAAATGATATACACTGGAGCTGTTACGGACACGAGGAGGTGGCTAAGCAGGTTGCCCCGCATATTGAAGATGCAATTTCAATTATAGAATAGCCTGTAGCTTAAGTTGTGTTAATATTTAATACCATATTCCTATAGTCGAAGAACATACTTTCCCCGGATTCTTCGGTATAAGTAACCGCAACATGATGTGGGTGCTGTTAATCAGTAGTAATATATCAATTATTTATTTTGCGATAAATAAGGTATACATTTAAAAATTCTCTTGATCGGGTACTTCGCGGGGTTCAATGTGCTGGCTGAAGTCGAGCTTCTTTTTACGCAGCTCAAAGTTTTGGCCAAGGTAAACCTTTCGCACCATTTCGTCGGCAGCAAGCTCTTCAGGTACGCCCGCTTTAAGAATGCCACCTTCAAACATCAAATAAGTTTTATCGGTAATAGCAAGGGTTTCCTGCACGTTGTGGTCAGTTATCAGGATACCGATGTTTTTATTCTTCAGCTGTGCTACTATGCGCTGAATGTCTTCTACAGCCACAGGGTCAACGCCCGCAAACGGTTCATCAAGCAGGATAAACTTCGGGTCTGTAGCCAGGGCACGGGCAATTTCAGTACGCCTGCGCTCACCACCTGATAGCAGGTCGCCACGGTTGGTACGTATATGTTGCAGGCTGAATTCATCAATCAGGGCTTCCATCTTAGCTTCCTGCTCCTTTTTAGAGAGTTTGGTAAGCTGCAAAACGCTCAGTATGTTATCTTCAATGCTCAGTTTTCGGAAAACAGAAGCTTCCTGAGCCAGGTAGCCAATGCCGTTCTGTGCACGTTTGTACATTGGGAAATCGGTTATCTCCATGTCGTCCAGGTAAATCTTCCCCGCATTAGGCTTCACCAGCCCCACGATCATATAGAATGATGTGGTTTTGCCGGCACCGTTAGGCCCAAGCAGGCCAACGATCTCGCCTTGTTTTACCTCAACCGAAATTCCTTTTACAACGCTACGGCCTTTGTAGGTTTTAACTAAGTTATCTGCCCTTAAAATCATGTTTTATCAGTTATTTGACACTTAAACAGTTCCTTCCGCATTCTCTTCCAGTGCTTCCCAAAACTCATATGCCCTGCGCAGGTGTGGTATTACAATAGTTCCTCCAACCAGAGTTGCAATCCCAAGCGCTTCCATAACCTGCTCTTTCGTAAGCCCTTCCTTGTGGCAGGTCTCCAGATGATACTTCACACAGTCGTCACACCTTAGCACTGCCGAAGCTACAAGCCCCAGCAATTCTTTAGTTTTCACATCAAGTGCACCTTCCATGTAGGCGTTAGTATCAAGGTTAAAGATACGCTTAATTACTTTATTGTTGTCTGCCAAAAGCTTGTCGTTCATCTTTTGGCGGTAGTCGTTAAAATCTTTTACTAAATCAGCCATTTGCTTGTTCTTTTAATCGTTGCTTATTCATTCGTGCAGCTATCAGTATGCTCACTTCATACAGTATTACCAGCGGTATGGTAACTATCATCTGGCTTACTACATCCGGCGGCGTTACAATAGCCGCAACAATCAGGATAATTACATACGCATAACGGCGATAGTTCCTCAAAAAGCTTGCCGTAACCAGTCCTATTTTAGCCAGGAAGTACATTATAACCGGCATTTCAAATACAAGCCCACAGGAAATTGCGGTTGTTTTCACAAGGCTGATGTAGGAGGCAAGGTCAACATTTTTTTCTACTACATCACTAATTTTGTAGTTCCCTAAAAAGTTGAGTGACAATGGTGTTATAAGGTAATGTCCAAACAATACGCCCAGGAAGAAGAGAATAGATGTAGTTATTATAAATCCTACAGCATATTTTTTTTCGTTGTCATAAAGTGCGGGGCTGATAAATTTCCAGAACTGCCATAAAATGAACGGGAAAGCCAGGATGAAACCTGCTGCCACGGCTGTCCAGATGTCGGTAGAGAATTCGCCGTCCATCGCACGGCTCTGGATGGTAAAAGGCAGCTCTTTTATACAGAAGCTCTTATCTAAATCATACTTGTTTGCCAGGTCGCAAAAAATACGGTAGGTTATAAAGTCACCATCTTTGGGTGCGAATATAATTTCGTCGAAAATAAAGCCACTAAATGCGAAAGCCACGCACGCTCCTATCAAAATGGCAATGGTGCTGCGGATGAGGAGCCAGCGCAGTTCTTCCAGGTGGTCCAGGAACGACATTTCGCCTGTTTTGTTCTTTGCCATTATACTATCCCTTCTTTCAAAATGTCATGCAAATGCAAAATGCCTTTATATTCACCCTCATCAACTACAACCAACTGCGTTATGGCAAAGTTTTCGAGCGTATGGAGTGCGTCAATGGCCATATCTGACGATTTTATCATTTTCGGGTTGTGCGTCATTATGTCTTTCGCTACAAGCCCTGCAATATTATCGTGATTGTTCAGCATACGCCTGATGTCGCCATCAGTAATAATGCCAATAACCTTACTGTTTTCAACTACAGCGGTTACACCAAGCCTTTTCTCTGAAATTTCAACAATAGCTTTTTTAATGCTGCAGTCAGGGCTTACAATCGGCCTGTGTGTACCGTCCAGCATATCGCCTACACGTAACAACAATTTCTTGCCAAGTGCCCCTCCGGGATGGTATCTTGCAAAATCTTCGCTTTTAAAATCACGCATTTCAATAAGGCATACCGCCAACGCATCGCCCAAAGCCAGCTGTGCTGTGGTACTGTTGGTGGGTGCAAGGTTGTTTGGATCGGCCTCGCTTTCCACATATGCATGAAGCACATAATCAGATTCTTTTGCAAGAAAAGAAGTTTTATTGGCCGTCATGCCAATAAGTATGTTTCCGCTACGTTTAAGTAATGGTGCAAGGACCTTAATCTCCGGGCTGTTGCCGCTTTTTGATATGCAGATTACAACATCATCTGGCTGCACCATGCCTAAATCGCCATGAATGGCTTCGGCCGCATGTAAGAAAATCGAAGGTGTTCCGGTAGAGTTAAGAGTGGCAACAATTTTTTGTGCTATAATGGCGCTTTTGCCTATGCCGGTTACAACCAGGCGGCCTTTGCTGCGGTATATAAGTTCTGTGGCTTTGGCAAAATCGTCATCAAGAAATTGCACTAAGTTGGCAATGCTCTCACTTTCAGAAAGTATTGTTTTTTTGGCAGATGCCAGTATTGCGTCTTTGTTTACCAAACTTTGCGAATGTTTTATTATTTGCGGGTTATAAAGAAAGTTGTATCTTTATGTTCTGCAAATTTATGTAAATTACTATTAATAAATAATGAAATCGACCGAAATTGACTTACATAAAGAGTTAAAAAAATATTTTGGTTTTAACAAGTTTAAAGGCCTTCAGGAAGATGTTGTAAAGAGTATAATTACAGGCCAAAACACGTTTGTTATCATGCCCACGGGTGGCGGTAAATCGCTTTGCTACCAGCTGCCGGCACTGGTGCTTGAAGGTACCGCAATTGTAGTTTCCCCCCTTATCGCCTTAATGAAGAATCAGGTTGATGCCATACGCAGCTTATCAAGCGAGCAGGGTATTGCCCATGTATTGAATTCATCGCTTACCAAGACCGAAGTTAACCAGGTTAAAAAAGATATCACATCGGGCATTACCAAGCTGCTTTATGTGGCCCCCGAATCGCTTACTAAAGAAGAATATATAACGTTCCTGAACAGCGTAAAGCTTTCGTTTGTAGCTATAGACGAGGCGCATTGTATTTCCGAATGGGGGCATGATTTCCGTCCGGAATACCGCAACCTGCGCAGTATTATCCGCCAATTAGGCGATATTCCCATTATAGGGCTTACCGCCACGGCTACGCCAAAGGTTCAGGAAGATATACTGAAGAACCTTGACATGCCTGATGCCAATACATTTAAGGCATCGTTCAACAGGCCGAACCTGTACTATGAAGTACGGCCGAAGACGAAGAATGTAGAATCAGATATTATACGGTTTATCCGCCAGCACAAAGGAAAGTCAGGGGTTATATACTGCCTGAGCCGCAAAAAAGTAGAAGAGATAGCGCAGGTGCTCCAGGTGAATGGCATAAGTGCCGTGCCATACCATGCGGGCCTTGATGCTAAAACGCGCGCAAAGCACCAGGACATGTTCCTTATGGAAGATGTTGACGTAGTTGTGGCAACCATTGCTTTTGGTATGGGTATTGACAAACCGGATGTACGTTTTGTAATTCACCATGATATCCCAAAATCGCTTGAAAGCTATTACCAGGAAACAGGCCGTGCAGGCCGAGACGGGGGCGAAGGCCATTGCCTTGCGTACTACTCCTACAAAGACATTGAAAAGCTTGAGAAGTTTATGAGTGGCAAGCCCGTAGCCGAGCAGGAAATTGGCTATGCGCTGCTTCAGGAAGTTGTTGCTTATGCCGAAACCTCTATGAGCCGCCGCA
>JAEWKB010000136.1 GCA_023386255.1 Bacteroidota bacterium | reverse complement strand
ATCCTGAACCTTCGCTTGTCGGTTTCAAACCGTGTACTGCCAATTTCCTGCAGGTCATCAGTATAAGAGCCCCCTATCCAGGTGTTAGAGAATTTACCAATGCGCACTGCCCCACCCAGGCTGTACTTAAATTTGCCATCCTTAGTACCATACGCACCATATCCGGTAATCCTGAAGATTTCAGAAAACTTGGCGTTAGTTGTACCGCCAAGCCCAAGCCTGAACCCCTCATGCACATTATAGCGTACCACCTGCCGCCAGTCCAGGTTAACCGGTCCAAGCGGGACATAGCCGTTCAGGATATTTTTTCCGAGGATTATAAGCCTCTCATAATTTTCACGGTCCACAATGCTGTCCAGGGCAGGGTAAGTTTCTGCACTGCGCAGGTCTAACGTATCGCTCCGGAACCGGCTCCAGTAGCTTTCGGGGCGGTTGATGGCGGCTTCCTCAATCTCAACCGCAACAGCCGAATGCCTTATGGTTAAAGGGATATTAAATTCAATATCAGTATTTTTAGATTCCGAGAGCAGGTAAACGTAGTCTGATGGTTCCCTTTTCCGGTTGGCAGTCTCTTCATCGGTAGCGTCAAAAGTTATTTTTTCACCTAAAATTTTAATGTCCCGCTCATTATTTCCTTTCACAATTCTCAGGCTCCGGCTTTCGGGAAACCAAAGCTGTTCATTTTCATTAAAATTAAAATTGTGTGTAGCGGTAACATCCAATGTATTTTTAACCCTGAATATAGCTTTGGCTACACCGTAAGTAGCTGTATCAATATACAATATACCCTCGAGCCTGAATTTTTTGCTTTTTCGTTTCGGAGTGAAAAATATAGCAAAGGCCTCTCGGTTTTGTATTGAGACGGTATCTAAAATTCTATATCGGTAGCCGGCATTTTCACGGGACAGCGGCCCTTCATATTTAGATTCCACAAGGTCTATATCCCCATAAACCGAATAAGGCTGTAGTTTAAGTGCAATAATTTCATATACTGGCTCTTTAAAACCCGCCATGCGGGTAGCAAGTATATTTTCTTTTAACCCCTGTTCTTTATTAAAATTGAATTCAGATACTTTTTCAGTCTGGTAAAGGTGCCGCTTTTCTATTAATTGCCTGAACTTGAAGTCGGTTGAGTCTATCTTTGCAAATCTTCGCCCTGTCTTCTCATAGATGTACAGCGAGTCCAGTTTATCGGAAATTGAATCAGGGTTGGCTGTAACTGTAAGCCTTTCGTAAGTTTTATACCTGAAGCTGTTTAGCTTCTTAAGTGGGTCATTACCGGGCTTTCGCCGCACGGCCTCACGTATTGTCACGTTAGCGGGATTCTCGCTTTCAATAACCAGGTCCTGCAGCTCCCGGGTATGCGAAACTAGTTTTACAACATAATGCCTGCTTTGGGTAAGTGTTATTCTTTGGGAGTTATAACCCGTATAACTAATGGTAAGATAAGAGGAACCTTTGGTGTCCTGTAACAAAAACTTTCCATCAACATCAGTAGCAATGGCAGCACCTTTTTCCGGGATTACGGTAGCAAAGGGCAGAGGCTCATTGCTTTTACTGTCGCGCACTACGCCTGTAACAGCATTTTGAGCCATGACATTAACTGCAAGCAGCAGAAGCAACAACGTAAAAAACCTCATAGCCTTTTTTTGAACAAGTTATGAAAGTTTTTTATTACATAAAGTTAATGATTAAATAAAAAAATCCGCCAACTGGCGGATTTACTTATACTTTCATAATTTCGGCTTCCTTGTGGGCCAAAAGTTCATCAATCTTTTTTATGTAACTGTTGGTAAGTTCCTGCACATCGTCTTCGGCACTTTTGCAGGCATCTTCAGAAACACCTTCTTTTTCAAGCTTTTTAATATCGTTGTTAGCTTCTTTACGTGCATTCCTTACACCTATTTTGGCATCTTCCGCTTCAGATTTTGCCTGTTTTACAAGGTCTCTCCTGCGTTCTTCGGTAAGCGGCGGCACGCTTATAATTATGTTATCCCCATTATTCATTGGGTTAAAGCCTAAATTAGCTACCTGAATAGCTTTTTCAATAGGCTGCAGCATGCTTTTTTCCCACGGCTGTATAGTTATGGTGCGGGCATCGGGCGTATTTATGTTAGCCACCTGCGAAAGCGGAGTAGCAGCCCCATAATAATCTACCTTTACACCACCAAGCATGGCAGGGCTTGCCTTACCGGCACGGATGTTCAAAAATTCTTTTTCAAGGTGCGCAACCGAACCTTCCATAGATTCTTTAGTGCTATCTAAAATAAAATCAATTTCTTCCATGATGTAATTCTTATATAAAAATTAAACATTTACAGTGGTTCCTACCAGTTCGCCCTCGCAAACCTTTATCAGGTTGCCTTTTTTGTTCATATCAAAAACAATTATAGGCAGCTCATTTTCCTGGCTAAGCGTAAAGGCTGTAGTGTCCATAACATTAAGGCCTTTTTGCAATACGTCTTCAAATGTAAGCGTGTCATACTTTGTTGCATTGATGTCTTTTTCAGGGTCGGCAGTATAAATTCCATCTACACGTGTACCTTTCAAAATAACATCGGCGTGCACTTCAACACCCCTTAGCACTGCGGCAGTATCAGTAGTAAAATACGGATTTCCTGTACCGGCTCCAAATATTACTATCCTCCCTTTTTCAAGATGGCGAACTGCCCTGCGTTTAATGTATGGTTCGGCAATGGCTTCAATTTTTAAAGCAGTTTGCAGGCGGGTCGGCATACCGGCATCTTCAAGTGCGCCTTGTAGCGCCATTCCGTTAATTACAGTGGCAAGCATACCCATGTAATCGCCCTGCACACGGTCCATGCCATTACTGGCACCGGCCACGCCCCTAAAAATATTTCCTCCGCCAATTACTATGGCTATCTCAACGCCTTTTTCGTGTATCTGCTTAATTTCCGCAGCATATTCGGCAAGCCTTTTAGGGTCAATGCCATACTGCCTGTCGCCCATAAGGGCTTCACCGCTTAGTTTAAGGAGGATTCTTTTATATTTCATAGGGCTTTTGATTGAATGGTGCAAATATAGCAATATTTGTTTTTTATGAAAGGTTAAACTATAAGCTCTTCATACGACTTTTTAGCTGCCTCATAACCTATATTAAAAATCTCGTCCATCTTGGCCTTATTGGTTTCAAATGTGCTGTATAGGGCCAGCTCATCAGGACTTATCACCCAGTCACAAAGCGTAAACTTCTGCATATTGCTGTTAGCCGATAAAAGGTCATAAGCCCTTGTAGTTACCGATTTGATCGTCTTCAGGTCTGATGCTTCAATTTTTTGGATCGGGCTTACATAGATGCCTATGAGCTTATCACACCTGCCCTGTAAAATATCGGTAGGGAAATGGTTTATAATACCGCCGTCGCTGTATAGCCTTCCGTCTATTTCATATGGTGAGATAATTCCCGGAAAAGCGGAAGATGCCAGGACAGCATCGGCTATTTTGGTCTCAGGTCCAAATATTTTTAGTTTACCCGAAACAAGGTCGGTAGCGGTAAGGTGCATTTTATAAGGCATATCACCCAGTGTGGCATCTTTAAAAATGGAAGTGAAATAATCTTTAAAAGCTTCCGAATCTATAAAGCCCGGCTTCCGGAATGTAAAATGCCTCCAGTGGAAGAAGTAGATAGATTTGAAGAACTCAAGTATTTCCTCCGGTTTTTTGCCCCAGGCGTACAATGACGACACAATGGCACCCGAGCTTGTGCCCGCAATATGCGAAGGTGTGATCCCTACTTCTTCAAAAAATTTAAGCACGCCCGCGTGGGCTATGCCTTTTGATCCTCCGCCGGAGAGAATAAACCCTATTGTGTGCCCTTTAAATTTCATGGTGTGGTTAATACCTGACTAAATTACAGGTTTTTATTATGTGGCTTTTAATTTGCTTTAATAAAAGTAAATTTACCGAAATTTAAATACCATGAGCTTACTTATAGAAAAGAGTTTAAATAATAGCTATACCTATACCGAATACCGCAACCACATATCGCAATTACTGATAGACGGATTATCTACAGGGCATACACAAAGCGAAGACCTTACGCACTATAGTACGCTGAATGAAGTGCGTATGAACCGCCTTGATAAGACAATTAAGGTGCCTGCTGAAATCCTGGAAAAGCTTGAAGCGCTCAAAAATGAACACCTGCTGTTGGTTATCTCTGAAGGGTGGTGTGGCGATGCTACGCAAATAGTGCCTGTTATCAATAAATTGGCTGAAGCATCAGATAAGCTTCAGCTTAAAATAGTTTTAAGGGATGATAATGATGAACTGATGAATGAGTACCTTACCAATGGCGCACGCTCTATTCCTAAGCTAATTTTAGTAGATGCAGAAAGCCTCACTGTGCGCGGTAGCTGGGGGCCAAGGCCGCATGGCGCCGCTAAACTGATTGCAGACTACAAGGGAAAGTATGGCATAATAGACCAGGAGGCAAAAACCGAACTGCAGAGGTGGTATCTGCATGATAAAGGCTTAAGCACGATGGAAGAGATTGTACTACTTTTAGGGAGCGCTGATAGTATAGGTTAATTTATAAAGTGCCTATAATTTCCAGTTTATCGGATGTTGACATCCCGCCCGGATTACATCCTGGCTCTCCCTCCGGGATAACTTTACCGATAGAAGCATAATATTCTACCCAGGCTGGAAAGAATTCTTCAGTGCCAGGCTGAACGTATGTCATAGGAGAAAGTTCAAACAGTGGGGTGCCGCGGTTAGCATTTTTAAAAGCATCATAAATAAGTTCAGAGCAGTAATAGCTGCCGTTGTTGTACACATACTCATCATCATATGGCACGCCAAGCTGCTTTAATGAAAAATCTATAGCCGGTTGTATGAGCCGGTTATATTGTTTTTTTAGCCTGCCAATATACATAGGCTTCTTTGTGTTTTTGGAAAAGTTTTCCAATGTGTTTAACCGTACTGCATTACCTGCTGCTTCAATAATATATATGGTATCATTGCGGTGGTAGACCATGCCCATGTGGCTAAAGTCATTGCCCTTGTATCCTTCAGTCACGGCTTCAATAGCATCGCATAGCGGGCCGCAGTCCATATCCTGGAAAATGAGGTCGCCGTCCTGCAGCTTAATGTTTTGTGCAGATGCAAAAGCGGAGAGTAGTAGTACAATGTATAAAAACTTTTTCATTCTTCTGATTTTACTGAAGATTCAAACGCATCAGGCGTAATTCCGTTGTTAACATCATACGCTCCAATCTTAGTACGTCGTAACGCGGTTAAATGTGCTCCTGAGCCTAATGCCGCGCCAAAATCATGCGCCAGTGAGCGTATGTAAGTGCCCTTGCTGCACACTACCCTGAAATCTACTTCGGGCAGAGCTATGCGGGTTATTTCGAATTCGTGTATGGTGACTTTTCGTGAGGCAATTTCCACTTCTTCACCCTTGCGTGCATGCTCATACAAGCGCTTTCCGTCTTTCTTTATTGCCGAGAACACCGGTGGCTTTTGGTCTATCTCGCCAATAAATTGCTTCACTGTTTTATTGATGAGAACATCATCAATATGCGCGGTCGTGAAAGTTTCATTCACCTCCGTCTCCAGGTCGTAAGAGGGGGTAGTGGCGCCAAAATAAAAAGTGCCGGTATACTCCTTCTCCATGCCCTGCAGCTCCATAATGCGCTTTGTGAATTTACCTGTACAGATGATAAGTAAACCTGTGGCTAATGGGTCAAGCGTGCCGGCATGGCCTACTTTTATCTTCTTAAGGCCCAAATGTTTCTTCAGGCTCCATTTCACTTTGTTTACTGCCTGGAACGAGCTCCAGTGCAATGGTTTATCTATAAGCAATACCTGCCCTTCCTGGAAATCTTCTGCTGAGGTCAATGCAATAATTATTTATATGTTGTAAAGTAGGCTAAGAGCAAAGCGCCGGCTATTATGCGGTACCAGCCCCATGGCCTGAAGCCATATTTTTTGATAAGACCTATAAAACCTTTTATGGCTATGATTGCCACCACAAACGCCACAACATTGCCTACCAAAAACATCTTAAGGTTGTCGCTGTTCTGCATCAGCAGCTCATAACCTTTCAGCTGTGTATGTTCATAGGTTTTAAGGAAAACAGAGTAAGTAGTAACCGCAAGCATGGTAGGCACAGCTAAAAAGAAAGAGAATTCCGCTGCTGTCTCACGTGTCAGCCCCTGCTGCATACCGCCTATTATAGAGGCTGCCGCACGACTTGTGCCGGGCATCATGGCAAGGCACTGCCAAAACCCAATGAATACGGCTTTTTTAATAGGGATATCTTCTTCCTTTACTACAGTTGGATTTTTAAAGAAGTTATCAATAAAGAGCAATACTATTCCGCCCAATATTAATACTATAGCAATAGGTATAGGATTGCCCAATACTTCCTCTATCATGTCATCAAACAGGTAACCGAGCAGTAATGCCGGAATAACGGCGCAGGCAAGTTTGATATAGAAGCCTATCCTACTGAAATCAAAGAATTTCTTCCAGTATAAGGCAACTACAGCCAGGATGGCTCCAAATTGGATGGATACCTGGAACAGCTTTACGAAATCATCTTCCTGTATGCCATAATAGGAGCTGGCAAATATCATATGTGCCGTTGAAGATATTGGCAAATATTCGGTAAGCCCTTCAATTATGGCAATGATAACGGACTGTATAAAATCCATTATTTGTTGTTTTTAGCGGGTTTTACTTCAGGCGTTACAGGCGTAGCAGGCCTTTCAACTTCGGTTGGTATGGTTGAAGCAGGGTTTTTCAGGATAGAGTAAATAGTAATGCCAAACCCTATCAGCACCACTGTAGGCGCAAGCCTAATCCTTCTGAAGTTAAAAATATCTTCATTAAAAACTTTAGGGTCATCACTACCGCCGCCGGCCATAAGTATAAAACCCAACGCTATAACTGCCAGGCCTATTAAAAGTATTTTATAGTTAACCCTCTCAAAAAGGAAATGGGTATTTATCTCGTTATTATTCTTCATTGTTTCAAGTTTCAGGTTTCAAGTTTCAGGTTCCCCCTTCGGGGGTTAGGGGGCTTAATACAAATCGTCCGTTCTTAGGTTAAGGAACCTTTGCGTAGCCATAAACGTACTTATTGAGGCTATTATAATACCGAATAACAGTACTCCTGCCATTACAATGCCAGTCGACATCCAGTCGTTCCATATGCCCAGCATCGGGAAAATGCCATCCACATAATATACCAGCCCTAACAGTGCTGCTATGGCAAGTATAGAGCCAATTAGTCCCAGCTTAAGCCCTTTCCACACATAAGGCTTGCGGATGAACGATTTTGTGGCGCCAACCATCTGCATGGTCTTTATGGTAAAACGGTGGTTGTAGATGGACAGCCTTAGCGCGCTGTTTATAAGCAGCATGGAAAGGAACGCCAGCGCCCCGCTTATTATAAGTATCCAAAATGTGATCTTCTCAATATTTTCATTGGCCATTTCCACAAGTACCATATCATAGGTAATGTCGCCCACCATAGGGTTAGCACGAAGCCTAACATCAATGTTCTTAATACTATCTTTTTGTACATAGCCGCCTTTAAGGTGTATGTCGTAAGATGCAGGCAGCGGGTTCTCGCCCAGGAACGACATATAGTCATCACCTACTATGTCTTTGTTCTTTGCCGCGGCATCTTCTTTAGATACAAAGGTATAATCCTTTACAAAGTTCATCTGCTTCAGTTCCTCGCCAAAAGCGGTATATACACTGTCAGTAGCTTCTTTTTTAAAGTAAACGGACATCGGGATGTTCTCCTTTACGTAACCTGAAATCTTTTCGGTATTAATTACAAACAGCCCCAGTGCACCAAGCAGCGTTAGCACAATGAAGATGCTGAGGACTACGGAAAAATAAGAGGAAATGAGCCGTCTTTTCTGGAACTTCTCAAAAGATGATGCCATACATTCTATTTTAGCGGTAAAAATAGTAAAGAATTTGTTTACACACAGTTTATAACGCTTAAACTTTATACATTCGTGTAATAACCGTAAATTTGCGCTTCTTAAAAATAACTTTCAACTTTACGACTTTACAACTTTCAACTAAGTTATGAGATACGACCACAGACGAATTGAAGAGCACTGGCAGAAATACTGGGCCGAAGAAGGCACGTTCAGGGCTGATAATGTTTCTGATAAGCCAAAATATTATGTGTTGGATATGTTTCCGTACCCTTCGGGCGCGGGGCTGCATGTGGGCCACCCGCTGGGTTATATAGCATCAGATATTTATGCCCGCTACAAGCGCCACCAGGGCTTTAACGTGCTGCACCCGCAGGGGTATGACAGCTTTGGCCTTCCGGCAGAGCAGTATGCCATACAAACCGGGCAGCACCCGGCCATAACCACCGAAGCCAATATTGCGCGTTATCGCCAGCAACTGGACAGGATAGGTTTTTCATTCGACTGGGACAGGGAGGTGCGTACCAGCAACCCTGAATACTATAAATGGACACAGTGGATCTTCATCCAGCTGTTCAACTCGTGGTACAATAAAGATACGGATAAGGCTGAAAGCATCTGCACACTGATAGCTAAATTTGAAGAGAACGGAAACTCCGGCGTTAATGCGGTAAGCGATGATAACATCGCCGCCTTTACGGCTGATAACTGGAAGAGCTACAGCAAAGAAGAGCAGGAGCTTATGCTTTTAAAATATAGGCTTACTTACCTGGCAGAGACTGAGGTGAACTGGTGTCCGCAGTTGGGAACCGTACTTGCTAACGACGAGATTGTGAACGGCGTTTCTGAACGTGGCGGCTATCCTGTTATCCGCAAGAAAATGACCCAGTGGAGCATGAGGATATCGGCCTATGCCGAAAGGCTGCTTCAGGGACTTGAAACTATTGACTGGACTGAGTCGCTTAAGGAAAGCCAAAGGAACTGGATAGGTAAATCAGTTGGTGCATCGGTAAAATTCCAGGTGATTGGTTATGAGGGCGATACCATTGCCGACCCTGAAGACCCGATCATAGAGGTATTTACCACAAGGCCTGATACCATTTTTGGTGTTACATTCCTCACCCTGGCGCCGGAGCACGAACTTGTAAAGCAGATAACTACTCCTGAACAAAAAGAAGCTGTTGAAGCCTATATTGAAGCTACTGCCAAGCGCAGCGAACGCGACCGTATGGCTGACGTGAAAACTATATCAGGGGTGTTTACAGGAGCTTATGCTATGCACCCATTCACAAACCTCCCTGTGCCTATTTGGATAGGTGATTATGTATTGGCAGGCTATGGTACAGGTGCTGTAATGGCCGTGCCGTGCGGTGACCAGCGCGATTATGACTTTGCTAAACACTTTAATATACCTATTGAGAATATATTTGAAGATGTAGATATATCGGAAGCGGCGTTTGGTGCCAAAGACCCGAATGTAAAGATTGCCAACTCTGATTTCCTGAATGGCCTGAACTATAAGGAGGCAACCAAACGTGCCATAGAAGAGTTGGAAAAAATAGGCATGGGCCGGGGCAAGACCAACTACCGCCTGCGCGATGCTGTGTTCAGCCGCCAGAGGTATTGGGGCGAGCCGTTCCCGGTGTACTACGTGAACGGGCTGCCGCAGATGATTGATAAGGAACATTTACCTATCCGCCTGCCGGAAGTGGAGAAATACCTGCCTACCGAAGACGGACAGCCGCCTTTGGGTAATGCAAAGGAGTGGTATTGGGATACACGTAGTAACACTATTGTCTCCCCTCCGTCGGAGGGGTCGGGGGAGG
>JAEWKB010000287.1 GCA_023386255.1 Bacteroidota bacterium | reverse complement strand
CATATTAACCGAGGTGTTTGGATACAGGCTTGTTAGCCAGGAAAGCAACCGTTACCGTTACGCTACTGATGCTGTAAATAACGCTGCAATTGTAGACCTTGTTGAGCTTAAAGATGAAAAACGCGGCCATGTAGCCAACGGTACGGTACACCACGTAGCGTTCAGGGTACAAAATGATGAGATACTGATGCACTTCCGCGAGAAAATAGCCACACGGGGTATAAACATTACCCCACAGATTGACAGGAACTATTTCCATAGCCTCTACTTCAGGGAACCGGGAGGCGTATTGTTTGAAATCGCTACCGATAATCCCGGATTCCTTATTGATGAAACTATTGAAGAGCTTGGCAAGAACCTTAAGCTGCCTGCACAATACGAATCACGCCGTGAAGATATTGAAGCACATTTAGTACCAATAAATTAATTAACTTTCACAACTACAGGTGTTACGCTGAGCCTGTCGGAGCGGCACCTGTAGTTTAAAAATATAGATTATGAACTTTCAACCTTTAAAATACATATATAAGCCTTCAGGCAATCCTGAAGCTTATACTTTACTGCTGCTGCACGGCACCGGCGGTAACGAGAATGACCTTCTGCCTTTAGCTGCCAATTTCGACGACAACTATAATCTTCTCAGTGTGCGTGGCAACGTAAGCGAAAATGGCATGCCGCGCTTTTTTAAAAGATTAGGCATGGGCGTATTTGATGAGCAGGACCTACATTTCCGTACTGAGGAAATGGTGGCCTTTGTACAAGAACTTGCCGTGAAAGAAGGTTTTGACCCTTCTAAAGTTATTGCTCTTGGATACTCTAACGGTGCTAATATAGCCGGCGCTGCATTAATAAAGTATCCTGAATTTTTAGCAGGGGCTATATTGTACCGGCCAATGCAGCCTTTTAAAGATTTCGCAATAGCACAAAAAGCGGCTAATGTACCTGTATTTTTCAGCTCAGGCAAAGCAGACCCTACTGTAAATCCTGCTGATACACAATCTTACCTAAAAAATCTTGCCCAATTAGGATATAATGTACAGTTCCAAAACCTCAACACCGGCCATCAGCTGGTACGGGAGGATATTGAGCTTTCTATCCAGTGGTTTCAAAAACATTTTGCTTAATGAAAACTTTTAAAGTAACAAGAATATATGCTGATGCTGAAGGTGAGTCACATTTTGAAGATATTGCGATTCCTCTCAATGACAAAGGCGAAATAGGTTTCCTGTCGGAAGCACAACAGTCGGGGACAATCATCTTCAGGAAAGTTACCGGGCAGTATGACTATAATTTTCATAATGCGCCGGCAAGGCAGTACATCATCCTGCTGGATGGCGAAATTGAACTGGAGGTTTCAGCCGGAGAAAAAAGAAGGTTTACAGCAGGACAGGTTTTGCTTGTGGAAGATACCACCGGCAAAGGCCACAGGACCAGGAACATAACCAAAGCCGAGAGATCTTCTATCTTTATCACATTGTAAAGTTTATCTTTCAGATACAGGATTAAAGAAATTATGATTAATTTACAAGCTAAAATTGTTGACTATATAATTGAAAGTTAATAACTTTGATTAAAACTATCTATGAAAAAAATTATATTATTATTGATTATATGTACCAATTCCTTTTCACAGGATTTTACATTGCAATGGATAAATACATTTGGCACAAATCAATACGATGCTCCACACTCTTTAATAACAACATCTGATGGTGGATACGTTATTGCAGGAATAATGAATCAAAATCCATTTTTATCAAGCACTTTAGAAGTCATTAAGTTAGATAATTCCGGGGGGTTAGTCTGGCAAACTTCAATTCCCTCGTCCATTGGTGCATCAGTATTACAAGCCAGCGATGGAGGATATTTAATTGGAGGAACAAAGATTACCGGTAGTCAAAAAGATTTTTATATCGTAAAACTGGATTCTGCAGGCCAAATTTCATGGGAAGTGACCTACAGCGGCGGGACCAACGCACAGTTAAACAGTATTGCTCAGGCCCCTGATGGAGGCTATTTATTAGCTGGCACTTTATTTAACAATTTTTTTATAGTAAGAGTTACTGCAAGTGGCAATTTATTATGGCAAAAATCTTTAGGTTCAGGATATCTCGATATTGCTACCAGCATAATTTGTCTTGCTGATAAAATTATTGTCGCCGGGCGCGCTGGGTGCGGGGGTGATGTTGGTTGTCATTTTAGTTATGATGATAGAGGATGGATTGTATGTCTTGACTATAATAATAATATTCTTTGGCAGGAAGATTATAGTAATGGGGTAGGCAATTGGATTGAAGATATTAAGGTAGCACCTGATGGAGGATTTATTTGCACAGGTTATACAAACGGTAATTTATGGCTTTTAAAAGTTAATAGCACAGGCGTCTACCAGTGGGCGAAAACATTTGATGGTAGTGGATATGAAAGAGGTTATAGTATTAATGTTACGTCAGATGGCAATTATTTAGTTGGAGGAGGAAGCCAAGTTTACAGTAACCCTATAGGTGCCGTTATGGGACAAGCAAACGGTACAGGCCGCGCATGGCTTGCAAAACTTGACTTATACGGTAATATTATGTGGCACAAACGGATTGGCGGAACCATACATGACAACATTAGATATGAAGAAATACGAGACGTAAAGGAAATTGCTCCGGGAGAATATATTATTTGCGGAAATACGAGCTCAAATACTGGTGACATCCCTGTAAACTATGGGTGGTTTGACTGGTTTGTATGTAAATTGTCTGTAACATTGGATACTGACGATGTTGTGCAGCAAGATATACAGATATATCCGAATCCTGTTGAGAATAAAATTTTTATAAAATTGCCAGATAACACGGCAGCAGAAAAAATACTTATAAGTACAGCAGATGGAAAGATCGTAATATCAGTACCTAAAGCCAAAGAGTTAGATGTATCAGGCTTAACAGCAGGTATTTACTTTGTATCCTTTCAAGTACTGGATAAGCGATATGTTAAAAAAATAATAAAATCTTGAAATTCATACGTTATAGACTCGTATAACATACTTCATCTTATTTTTATAGTTATATATGTCTAACATAGATCTTATTATAGAAGAACGCCCAAGTGATATAGGGAACTTCCTCGTGGGAAGGCTCCTGCCGTTTAAAGACAAGCGAACCGTTGGCCCTTTCGCATTTATCGACCATATGGGTCCTGCCCTGCTTAGCGACCATGAGAACATTGATGTGGGCCCGCACCCGCACATTGGCCTCTCTACTCTAACCTACCTTTTCGAAGGTAGCATGATGCATCGCGACAGCCTCGGTACGGAAATGGAAATACAACCCGGAGCCGTAAACTGGATGACTGCAGGAAAAGGCATTGTACACTCCGAGCGTACGCCGGACCATCTTCGACATTCAGAAAAGAGCCTGCACGGCCTCCAGATATGGGTAGCCCTGCCAAAGGAGCTGGAACAAATGGAGCCATCCTTCGTACACATTGAAGCCGATAAGCTGCCTGTGTGGGAACAGGACGGTGTACAGATAAAGCTTATAGCCGGCGAGGCATTAGGCCATAAATCGCCTGTACCGGTGTACAGCCCCTTGTACTACCTCGAACTGAAAAGTACACAAAAGCAGCACATCAACTTTATGGGTAAACTGTTTGGCGAAAGCGGCCTGTACATATTGGAAGGGAGTATTGAAGCAGATGGGCACACCTTTGAGCCGAAGCAACTACTAGTGACAAAGGACTCTTCCACCTGCGGCTTTACCATGAATGAAGATACGACTGTATACATTTTTGGAGGTGAACCTTTCCCGGAGCCAAGGCACATTTATTGGAACTTTGTAGCTACATCAGCTGACCTGATAGAAGAGGCCAAACAGCGATGGCTAAACCAGGAATTTGATGAAGTACCGGGAGAAACAGGCTTTGTGCCCCTTCCGCCGCAAAACAACAATTTTAAAACAAAACAATAAACAAATGGAAATACAACATTTTGATGATGGCAAAAAAGGCCACTGGAAAGCAGTAGAAAACGGTGTAGAGGCAGGATTAATGACTTATGTATGGGCAGGAGACGATAAATTTATAATTGAGCATACAATAGGTAAACCCGAGTTTAAAGGCGTGGGTATGAAATTACTGGATAAGGCTGTAGCTTATGCAAGGGAGAATAACAAAAAAATAATCCCGCTTTGCCCTTTTGCAAAGAAGATGTTTGACCGTAAGGAAGACATCAGGGATGTACTGTCAGCATAAAGTAGAAAACCTGCAGATCATAATGTTCTACAGGTTTTTCAGTTTAGTAGTAATGTAGGTTAAATATCGTATTTTTGCTTTGTCTTCTTATCAATCTCTGCCTGCCAGTCTTTACCTATAGCAGACAAATACTCTGAATAGTTCCAGGTATTGAAGTCGGTGTTAAGGCTTTCATCCTTAATGGCAACATACGTTTCATCCTCAGGCATACCTGTAACTTTTAAGCCGCAACTGCGCAGCATAGAAATAATTCCCACATGGTTAGGTGCCCACCAGTTGGTATGGTCGCCCGCAAGGCTTCTTTCGATAAATGCCATTGATGGCCATGCCTCACTTTTCATGATTTCCCTCCCGTGGAA
>JAEWKB010000272.1 GCA_023386255.1 Bacteroidota bacterium | reverse complement strand
GCTTATGCTTGCCGCCATGACCGAACGTGCTGATATTACTGATAAAGTGATATTGAGATGCCATGAAAGAGGCCTTATATTGTTCTGGCTGCTGTTTGAGGGCAAGGCAATAAGGATAACCCCTCCCCTTACTATTTCGGAGAACGAAATCAGGGAAGGATGTGGCATTATTCTTGAAGTGATGAATGAAGTTCTTGAAGAAGAAAAACAATAAATTAACACGAAAAGTTGTTGATTAGTTTGTTAAAAACAATTATAAATTACTTTCTTTCTGCCCTATCATTTAGTAACTTTAAGAAGGATAATTTTAAACAAAAGGAGTATGAATTTGAGTCACGAAGAAGAAGATAACAGTTTATCCTTATCAAAGTTCGAATCAATGTTGAAAACCAACAAGGTATTCTTCTTTGACTCCGAAGAGTTTGAAGACATCATTCTTCACTACCTCGACACCGGAAAAATCAACCTTGCGAAAAAGGCCTTAAAACTCGGCCTGGAACAACATCCCAGGTCAACAGGTTTAAAATTAGTTCAGGTTGAAATTTTAGTATTTGACGATAAGCTTGATGTGGCAGAACGTTTGCTGAATGAACTTTATGCCATAGAGCCTACAAACGAAGAAATTTACATTCAGAAAGCTAATATATATTCAAAGCGCGACCAGCACGACAAGGCTGTAGAGCTATTGCAGACAGCGCTTCAGTACACCGATGATTATGCTGATGTGTACTCACTTATGGGCATGGAGTACCTGTTCATGGACAACCTTGAGATGGCTAAGGACAGCTTTATAAAATGTCTTGAGGAAGATACCGAAGACCACTCTGCACTATACAATGTAGTATATTGTTTTGATTTCCTTGACCAGAACCTGGAGGCTATTGACTTCCTTAACGGTTTTATAGACAGGAACCCCTACAGCGAAGTGGCATGGCACCAGCTGGGCCGCCAGTACTACTCTATAAAAGATTATGAGCAGGCACTGCGTGCGTTTGATTATGCTACGCTTATTGATGAAAGTTTTCTTGGTGCTTTCCTTGAAAAGGCAAAGACACTGGAGAGGCTTAAACGCTATGAAGATGCTATTGCTTGCTACAACATCACTATGGAGCTTGACGACCCTACGTCTTTCGCACTATTGCGTGTAGGCAAGTGCCACGAGAGGCTGGGAAATGCAGAAAAAGCACTGAAGTTCTACCTTAAAACAGTGCATGAAGATCCGCTTTTAGATAAAGCATGGATAGCTATTACGGATTTTTACATCCGCCGCAAGAATTACCAGAAGGCGCTTTACTACGTGAACAAAGCCATAGGCATTGATAACGAGAACAAGCTGTACTGGAAACGCTATGCGGTAATAAATAAAGCACTTGAGTTTCATGAAGAGGCTGAGGAAGGTTACCGAAAAGCTGTAGAGTTTGGCGATTACCAGCTGGACACCTGGCTTTTCTGGACAGATACGCTGCAGTTTTTAGGTGAGTACGATACGGCTATCACTACATTGCTTCAGGCTTCGGAATATTTTCCTGAGGAATATGAAGTGGAGTACCGCCTTGCAGGTCTGTATTTTACGCAGCACGAGGAAGATAAAGGCATCTTTCACCTTGCAAACGGCCTGAGGCTGAATTACAAGAACCACACACTGCTGGAAGAACAATTTCCTGCAATATGGGATCTTGAGATAATACAGAATGCAGTAAAAAAACATAAAAATAAATAGTTTTGGTCAATGGCCCGGCAGCACCTGTTGCCGGGCTTTTTATTTTATATCATGAAGAAGATTTACCTTATATTAATATCTATACTTTCGCTTCCTGTTTTCTCTCAGGACAAGCCTGTTCAAAGGATTGATGATAATGTTGCAGCTCCTCACAGCAGCACCAAACAAGCCCTGGATGATAATAAAGTTTATAACACAGCAGGTTTAGATGTTCTCCCTGAATTTCCGGGTGGGGTAATGGCTTTCAGGAAAATTTTTGAGTCAGGTATTGATAAATCTGCTCTTAAAGGGCCAAATGCAAAAAGTTATAGAGTATATATATCCTTTATTATTGAAAAGGACGGCAGTATGACCGATGAAAAAGTACTAAGAGATTCTGGTTTTGGCTTGGCTAAACAAGTACTTGGCCTGTTGGAAAAGACTAAGGATAAATGGTCTCCCGGCAAGATTGGAGGCAAGGCTGTAAGGGTTTTATATCACTATCCCATAACAATTACAGTTCCTTAACATAAAGATACACCAGCTATAACTTTCTTACCATAGCTTTGATAAAGTATGTTAACCCATTTATGAAGAAATTTTATATTATATTAGTTTTCTTACTGGCCTGTGCTGCCGGTGCTCAGAATAATTTAGCTACTACTACAACAAAAGACGGACAGGCGTTAACCCTGCCTAAAAACATGGAGGGTTATCCCGGGGGGCAGGCTGAATTTTTTAAGTTTATAAATAAAAATTTCAAGACACCTAAAGGCTTTAAAGGTACGGCACGCATAGTTGCCGATTTTTCAATAGATGAAGAAGGCAACCTTACTAATATACGCATAGTTAAAGATCCCGGTTATGGTATGGGAGCTGAATTAGCGCGGGTCTTGGCAACATCTCAACGATGGGCTCCTAAAATGGTTGATGGTAAGCCAGTAAGTGAAGACTTTACTATACCTGTTACAATAAGAAAATAGTGAAAGATAAACCCAAAATCTTTGGCCTTGTAGGGCGCAACATCAGTTATTCCTTCTCGGCAGGGTATTTCCAAAAAAAATTTGCCGAGAAAGGCCTGGTGTACCACCGCTACCTCAATTTTGATATTGAAAATATCCGTGAACTGAAACAGCTGATTGATGAAACGGAAGGTTTAAAAGGGCTGAATGTAACTATTCCCTACAAAGAAGAAGTTATACCCCTACTCGATTCACTATCTAAAAAAGCTGCCATAATTGGCGCTGTTAATACCATAAAAATTACCAAAAAAGGCCTGAAGGGTTATAATACAGACCACTATGGTTTTCGTAAGGCACTGAAGCCACTGCTACAGCCGTGGCATGATAAAGCGCTGATACTGGGTACAGGCGGCGCATCAAAAGCGGTAGCCTTTGCCCTGCGGGAGATGAAAATTGAATATGATTTTGTATCGCGCACAGCTACCGATGTTATCTTTTCGTATGAAGGCCTTACTGCAGAAATATTTGATGAATACCAGATCATCATTAACACTACCCCACTGGGTACTTTCCCCAATGTTGATGAGCACCCGCCCCTTGATTACGCGCACTTCACTGACAAACACATAGCATTCGACCTTGTATACAACCCAGAAGAAACCGCCTTTCTGCGAAAAGCAAAAGAACACGATGCCGTTACCAAAAACGGGTATGACATGCTGGTGCACCAGGCGGAAAAAGCCTGGAAGATATGGAACAAGTAAAACGTAACCTTACCTTTTCAAATTCACAATATTTTACATCTTGTTCAGCCAAAAAAGGCATAATATCATGTTTTTCTTTGAATTTTAAAGGGGCTTTACTATCTTTCGGCATTAAAGAGTACAAACCCTTAAGCATTATTACAATGTTAGAAGAAAAGAATGATAACCTGCACGATGCAGACGGACAGCCACAACAGGGATCGGGAGAAATGGATATGCCTGAAACTTCAGTAAATATTGAAGTTCCTGAAATTAATGAAGAACAGGACGACATTAAGGCCGTTCATGCCACCGAAGGTCAGGTTTTTCCGGTTACTGACGAAGAAGATGTTCAGGAAGAGAATAAAGCTACGGCAGATGACGCCCAAACAGGTGAAGCCATTGGCGAAGCGCTGGTAAGCGAGCATGATGCCGCAGGCCATACTGATGCTGCTGCCGATGCCATGAAAGCCATTGAAAGCTCTAATGCAGAAGCCGGTGAAGATGATTCGGCCCAGCAGGACATCCCGATGAAGAACTATGAAACACTGGGTATGGAGCAGCTTGCAAACGAGCTTGAAAACCTGGTGAAGCATGATAAAGTAATGGCTGTTAAGGAGCATGTAGAGGAGATCAGGAAAGAGTTCTACAACAAGTACAACCACCTTATTGAAGAAAAAAGGGATGAGTACAGCCATGACAATAACGGCGATACTACCGGGTTTGAGTACCACTTTCCGCTTAAGGCAAAATTTGACAGCATTTACAACCAGTACAGGGACAGGAAGAACAGCCACTTTAAGCAGCTGCAGAACGACCTGAAAGGTAACCTTGAAAGAAGGCTGGCCATAATTGAAGAGCTTAAGCAGATAATTGATTCAGGAGAAAATATTAAAGATGCCCTTAAGCATGTAAACGAAATACGCGAACGCTGGAAAAATGCCGGCCCTATACCGCGCGACAAATACAACCACGTCTGGAACAATTTCCACTTCCACATAGAGCGTTTTTATGACCACCTGCACCTTGACAGGGAGGCGCGCGACCTTGACTTTAAGCACAACCTGGAGCAGAAGCAGCGCATCATATCGCGCGTTGAAGAGCTGGTTCAGGAAGAGGATGTGAACAAGGCTTTCCGCGAGCTGCAGGCACTGCACAAAATATGGAAGGAAGAAATAGGCCCTGTATCTCGCGAACACCGCGAAGAGCTTTGGAACCATTTCAGCGAGCTTACCAAACAGCTGCACGACAAGCGTGAGGCTTTAGTGGCTCAGGCAAGGGAAAAAGAAGAAGAGAACCTGAAGAAAAAGCAGGATATCATAGCACAGATTGAAGCCATTGCCAACGAAAAGGTTGAGGCCCACAGCGGATGGCAGGGGCAGATAGAAAAAGTGGAGGCGCTGCGTGAGCAGTTCTTTAAAGCAGGCAAAGTGCCTATTGAGGTTAATGAAGATACCTGGGCTGCCTTTAAAAACGCGGTAAGGAACTTTAATGCGCAAAAAAATTCTTTCTATAAAGACATTAAAAAAGACCAGCAGGAGAATCTTAACAGAAAGCTGGCGCTGGTTGAAAAAGCGAAGTCACTGCAGGATAGTGAGGATTTTGCTGCCACTACCCCTATAATGAAACAGATACAGGAAGAGTGGAAAACCATAGGCCATGTGCCGCGAAAGTTTAGCGACAGCGTGTGGAAGGATTTTAAAGCTGCCTGCAACCATTATTTTGACAGGATGCACGAGCACCGCAATGCGGCCAGCAGTGAGGAGCTTGAAGCTTTTGAAAAGAAAAAGGAATACCTGGAGCAGCTTAGGGAATTCCAGCTGACGGGAGAGCATAAAACAGACCTTGATGCCATAAAACAGCATATAGAGAACTGGAAAGGCTTTGGCCGAGTACCACAAGCGAAACGCCATATTGAAGGCAAGTTCAACAAAGTGCTGGATGCATTGTTCGATAAGCTTAGCCTGTCTAAAAAAGATGCCGACATGGCGCGCTTTAACAGCCGCATGGAGCAGATGGCCGGAGGCGATGACAGCCGCAGGATAGAGAACGAAAAGATCTTTATAATGCGGAAAATAGATGAGCTGAAGGCCGAGATAAGGCAGCTGGAGAATAATATCCTGTTCTTCTCAAGCTCTAAAGGCAAAGGCGAGAACCCGCTTGTAAAAGAGGTGAACAAGAACATTGAGCGCCACAAGGACGAGCTGAAGACATGGACCGAAAAGCTGAAGCAGTTGCGAAATATGAAGCGTGAGGACAAAAACAGTTCTCAACAGGAACAACAGGAGCAACAACCTGAAGAATAAAAGGAAATCGTTAGGATAATGTTTAACCTAAAATAAAACGATATGTTATACTGGTTTATACCCCTTGGGCTTGTAGCTGTTTTCTTCGGCTGGATATTATACCATCTTTTAATCAAAAAAGATCTTAGGAAGTATACCAGCGAAATGTCGTTCGGGTTTTTCTTTATTGGCCTGTGGGCTGTAATTTATTGGCTGACTTTCAAATAATAAATAAGAAACCATCCTTAGCGGATGGTTTTTTATTTATCTATAATCAAATGTTACAGGCATTTTTTTAGACTGTATCTGCGGCTCGCGCACTATTTTCTTTTCGTAACGCGGCGTGATTACACGGTCGGTATATTTTTCGTCCTTATACTTAATATGCTCAATAATGGCCGACACCTTTACATTTACATCTATCGGCTGTACAATGTTATCGTTAATAAGTACTACTGTGTATTTTCCTTTTAGCAATGGTTCATCTATAAAGCGTTTGTAAGCTGCCACGCCCTTACCGCTGTCAAAAGATTTATACGGCTTCTCCTGGCTCAACAGCTTTGCATTGGCCTCGGTTAGCAGCGCATACTCCACATCTTCACCATTGCTTGGCAGCACGAGGTTGGTAACCGCACCGGCGGCAATACCGCCCAAAGGCGATGTAAATATGGTAGTGGCGCCCTGCACGGCACCTACTATCATCTTGCGGTTCTGCTTCCAGAACTCGTTAGACTCCTCTCCTACGCCAACCCAATATGCCCAGGCTACTACTTTTTTAGTTTCGTCTTTAGCAACATAATTAGCAGGCAGCGTGAACGGCACTGCCACTTTAGTATCCCCAAAAGTTGTCTTGGCATCCACACGCTGGTTCTTGTCCAACACCACTTCTTCATAACGCTTTTCGTAAGCCACTACCCTTTTTGTCTTCTGCTGAAAAACCGTATCATAGCCCACCACAATGTCGCGGGTAAAGGTGTTCCACACAGTATCGTGCACAGTGGCCCATTTTACGGCCGTATTAAAGTTCCTGGTGTCGGATGACTGCGGCACGCGCTGTATCTTCACTTTGCAAATGCGGTCTTCCTTGGTTTTGTTCGTAAACTTAAAACGATATACGGCTTTATCAACTACTTTAAACTCCCTGTTCTTTTCCTTCTTCACTTCGAACTCTTTGTATTTAAAAGTCTCCGGATATTGTGCCACCGACACCTCAGAAACTGTTTTGCCGTTAGCTTCTTCAACCGTAAAAAGTATCCTGTCGCCCGCCGCAAAACCGTACAAAAGCTCTTCAGAGGCGTTAGGAGCCACTTTCAGCTGCAGCTCGGCAACATCCTGACGCTGTGCAAAGC